>NZ_KV793599.1:0-75881 GCF_001808505.1 Oligella sp. HMSC09E12 | reverse complement strand
GGGTTTGCCAACCTCGCTGGGCAAACACAAAAAAAGCTGCGACTTAAAACCGCAGCTTTTTAATCGAGGAGGCCACTCACTTTTTAGCCTCGTCTTTTTCCAAACGTTTGTCTAGCTTTTTATTTGCTTCTTTAAAATCTTCATACCTCTCTTTACAGGTCTGGGTGAACTGCTCTAAATCACCCTCCATGGACTCAAAGGATGCTCTCAACTCCTCAGCTGCTTTTACAGCCGCGTCTTTAGCTTCGGGGAATCGATGCAAGCGATCCTCAAGCGCTTGGAAATAGTCTAAACACTCTTTAGGTAAATCATCGCGGGGAATAGCACTTAAGGGACTGTCATCACCCATCGCCTGCTCCACCGCCCCTGGCAGCTCTTCCTCAGTACCATCCCGAGACATCTTCTCAACCACCTCAGCTGAAGATGCTTCATTGCTGTCAGCCTTTTTAGGTTGAGGCTTATCGGGCGAGCCTGCACCAGCATAACCCGTGCTCGCTGGACTACCAAGCGAGTTGGCTTCTTCAACGTGAGTGTCATTCGTATCAGTATTGCCGTGAGCTATTAAGGCAAACGAAGCGAATAATGTTGCTACTAATATTTTTACTTTCATCACACCACCTCTATTGTGAATGGTTAAAAACTAAGCTAATAAACAATTAAGGGATATTAGTTAGTAGTGATTCAAACACTTCTAAAGCTATTTAAACCACATTTTGCAAACTCAGCTATCTCTGCCTCACTTGCGCTTCCTTTTTTTGCTTCACCAATATGACTAATAAAAGCAAAAGAAGTCAGTCAAGTTTAACCATCGCTTGTGATGAACGCTATTACCAATCTATGTCAGATGCGACATATTATTACGAGAAGGAGATCAGTCTAACCATGTTTAGCTGGGATTTTTGCAGGCGGTCATGCTATTACTTGTTGACCATGATGAAACGTTCAGATCAGGCAAACTCTGCAGCTTCCTGAGAACACAAATGCAAAAAGCCACTCCGAAGAGTGGCTTTTTTATCTATTTATTCTACATGGTCAAGCCATGTGAACAATTAGAAGCGGTGCTGTAAACCAACAACTGCTTGAGTTGCTGTAGCTTTCGCTTTACCGTTGAAGTTTTCGTAACGCTCTTTACCTTCAGCCCAACCGTAAGCTGCTACGCCGTATACGGAAGTGCGCTTAGATAAGCTGTGACGGTAGCCTAAAGCAAACTTGTGAGATTTAACTTTTACATTCTCATTCCACTCTTTGTTTTTAGAAGTGTTACCAGCGTAAGAGAACATAATCTTACCAGCATCACCCACAGGCGCAGATAAACCACCTAACCAAGAGTGCTGACGTAAACCTTCACCACCGATAGCAGCTGGATTGGTTCCGCGCATGTTAGAAAAAGCCGCAGCTGTTAAGTCACCGATACCATCATCTAATTCGGCGTCAGGATTAACGTGACCATCAATTAAAGCACCGTACATTAAGTGCAACTTAACTACATCAAAGTCATAAGTAGCACCAACGTTCCATGCTTTAGTTTTAGTTCTTACGTCCTCAAGATTACCTGGATTAGTGTTCTTATGCTTACCATCAATATAGTCAAATGAAGCACCTAGATAGATAGGACCTGAAGTAAAGCCCAAACCAGTAGTTACACCAATTTGACGCTTAGTTTCTTTATAGCTACCAGTAGCAGTATTCGTCTTTTCTTCTTTATCAGAGTGAACTAAACCAAGACCAAACTGGAAACCGCTGTAGTTAGGAGTTACATACTTAATAACACCGTCGTTACGCTCAGATAACGAACTACCAAAAACTGCAGTAGCAGAAGCTAAACCACCACCAGTACCAAATGGATCAACAGGCGCTACAAAGGTATCAGCAGCGTTGTACTGACGACCGATAGTGAAAGTACCCCAGCTATCACCAGCCAAACCAACATAGGCCTGACGACCAAATAAGCGACCGCCCTGAGCTGATTTACCATTATTAAGATTAAAACCGCTCTCTAATACGAAGATAGCAGATGTACCGTTACCTAGGTCCTCTTTACCTTTTAGACCCCAACGGTTACCGTTAAGAACGCCACTATCAACACCATTTTCACGTACTCTTACCTTGTTGCCTTGGTAATCGCCGCGGAACTTAGTCTCAGTCTGTTTAAAACCGTAACCAGCGTCAACTAAACCGTATAAAGTGACAGATGATTCTGCGTGAGCAACACCGGCGAAACCGGTAACAAGAGCTGCAGCTAGCAAAGTCTTTTTCATTTGTTAAATCTCCGTAGATTTGAGTAATTAGAACAGTATTCGCAACATCCACTTGTTTGAATGACTGCCCTCTAAATATTCCACAAAGGGAAGATGTGTTTATTGCACCAAATTTTGAGTGTTTTGACTACTCTTAAACTCAAAATTCTCTTTTTTTTGTTGTTTTAGTCGCGCTTCTGTTGCCATGAGGCAACAAAAAAGAACTAAAACAACAACCCTAGGTCTTGCTGCTTGTTGGTATTCTTAAGAAAATACTTTAAGTTAGAACCCCAACTACTTCATACAAACAAAACCAAACAACAACTTCAGTTTACCTGTTTTTAGCGATAAAACAACGTTTATGTTGTATAAGCGATACGTTTTTACTGTATTTTGTTATTTTTATACAACAAAAACACCTTAAATCTCACTTTTACGTAGCTTGTGCACAACAAGTCAAGCCAATGCATTGCGCTTAATTTCCAAGCACATCGCTGATATACACGACGACTCCCTTTATCCACCTACCTATTTTCTATAGGCAAACAAAAACCACTGCCGTAGCAGTGGTTCATACTTTGTTTTAGTCAGCAGAGGTCGAAGCCCCCACATCACCAATAGACTAGTCGACTAATTTCACTGAGCCTTTCATGATTGCAAAGTGACCAGGGAATGAGCAAAAGAACTCATAGTTCTCACCCTCTTCAAATACAGAAGGCTTAAACTTAACAGAGGTCTCCTCACCGCCACCAACCATATCGGTATGGGCGATGATGCGCTCATCGTCTTTATTTAAGTAGTCATTAGCAGGACCCGCTGCAGCTGCCTCAGTAGCGATAGCTTGTGCATCAGCAGCTTTAGAAATCACGACGTTATGACCCATAGCTGCTTTAGGTAAGTTACCAACGTGTTTAAGGTTAAGCGTCACCTCGTCGCATGACTTGCTGACTTCGATTTCCTTAACATTGTACTGCATGGCATCGTTACCCTCGATATTGATGGTGCACTCAGCAGCCATCGCAGGGGCAGCAGCAGACAATAAAGCAGCTAAAGCGAATAATTTGATTTTCATACTATTTTCTCCTAGCAAGTGGTAGGTTCAACTAAATTATAGTGAATTAGATGATAGCCTACCATTAATAAATACAATAGTGAAACCGAAATAGTAACAACTCCTGACACCCAGCTGTCATTCCGGTCGCCCTCTCTATAATATAGCCAGTTGCCAATTTATCAAGTAAATCTCGGGCACAAAGCTTGCGTTTAAGCAAAGCCTGGGGATTTAATCATCCACTAACTTACGTGACAATTCACGCGGCAAGGGGAAAGCGACATTTTCTTCAATCCCCTGCATTTTACGAACTGAAATAGCTCCTAACGCCTTGAGACGAGAAATCACGTCCTGCACTAGCACCTCAGGTGCCGATGCACCCGCCGTAATACCAATACGCTGCGCCCCCTCCAACCACTGAGGATTAATACACTCGGGCCCATCCACCAAATACGAGGGACAGCCTAGACGCTCAGCCACCTCGCGTAAACGGTTAGAGTTAGAACTATTAATACTCCCCACCACAAAAAACACATCACATTCAGGCGCCATCATTTTCACCGCATCCTGACGGTTTTGCGTAGCATAGCAAATATCGCTCTTTTTAGGCTCAACAATATTAGGAAAACGAGCCTTTAGTGCAGCCGTCACCTGAGAGGCATCATCCACCGATAAGGTGGTTTGAGTCACCAAAGCCAAACTATCTGGATTCTCAACCACCAGATTAGCTACATCCTCCGGCGTCTCCACCAGATGAATACGCCCCTCAGCCTGACCGAGGGTACCCTCAACCTCCGGGTGCCCCTTATGCCCAATCATGATAATTTCAAGATTGGCATTGTGCATTTTCTTCACCTCCATATGCACCTTGGTCACCAGCGGACATGTCGCATCAAAGACCTGCAGACCACGACGCTCCGCCTCCTCCCGCACAGCCAAAGAGACACCATGCGCAGAAAACACCACAATTGCACCTGCCGGCGCCTGATCCAGCTCCTCAATAAAAACCGCACCCTTGGCGCGCAAGGAGTCAACCACAAAGCGATTATGCACAATCTCGTGGCGCACGTAAATCGGCGCCCCATGAAGCTCCAAGGCTCTTTCTACAATATCAATGGCGCGGTCCACACCGGCACAGAAGCCGCGTGGCTCGGCTAAATAAATCTCAGCTTGCTGAGGCATGACTACATCACTCCCAGAATCTCTACATCCACCTTGATATCGACACCACTCAGCGGATGATTAAAATCAATTAAGGCACTGTCGCCATCCCAACCCATAAAAACGCCGGCATACTTGCTACCATCGGGTGCCATAAACTCAAGCATATCCTCCACCTCAAAATCCGCATCGGCACCCGCATGCTGATCAAGCAGCTGCTTAGACACATGGATTAATAAATCCGGATTACGCTCGCCATAGGCCTCTGCCGCAGCCACATGATAAGTCAGGCTATCGCCGTCCTTTAAACCAATTAATGGCGCTTCTAACCCTGGCAACCACTGACCAGAACCCAACAACAGGGTTGCCGGCTTAGCGTCGAAAGTATCAATAAATACCTGCCCCTTGCCCTTTCCGGAATCCAAGCTGATGCGGTAATGCAAGGTTAAATACGAATCTGCATGGACAATATTACTCACTTTTGCGTTTTTCCTGAGGCTTTAAGCCATAGTTAAGTTTCGATTAAACACTTATTGTACCTAAAATGAATACACCACATACATTTCAAGGCCAAGAGCGACCTAGAGAACGCTTATTACAGCATGGACCCAAAGTCCTAACCACTCCCGAACTACTTGCCGTGGTACTGGGCACCGGTGCGCCTGGGCGCGATGCCGTGCAATTCAGTGCTGAATTACTGGAGCAGTTTAGCGGTTTACGTAATTTATTAGCAGCCGACTATAGCGATTTGCGCCGCTTTAAAGGCATGGGTAATGCTAAAATCTGCCAGCTTCAAGCCATTAATGAACTAGCCGGACGCAGCATTGAGGAGGAGCTACGCCAAAGCGACACGCTCAACAATTCACAACTGGTAAAGCGCTATTGCATCAATCGCTTAGGGCATCTGGCGGTGGAGCATTGCATTGCCATTTATCTTGATGCTTGCTATCGACTCATTTGCTGCACTGAAGTTTCACGCGGCACCCTCAGCCGCACCACCGTCTACCCAAGGGAGGTGGCAGTGGAAGCACTCAAATTTAATGCCGCCGCCGTGATCCTTGCGCATAACCATCCCTCAGGCTCCGCTACCCCCAGTGAGTCAGATATCGCACTCACCAAGCACCTGCATAAGGCATTAGCACTGATTGATGTCACCCTACTGGATCATATCGTAGTGAGTCAAAAAGAGGCGAATTCACTATCAGAACTCGGGCTATTTTAACTAAAAAGTGGCGTTAGGGCTGTATACCCCGACGCCACTAGCTGTAAATGCGAGTGGGTGCAGCCTATTTAGGCCATGCGCTGAACCGCACTCGCTGGCAGTTGAGCCGCCGCCTTTTCATCAATAATAAAAAGTGTATTCGGATGCCGCTTAAGCATTGAGGCAGGCATTTGCTCATCATAGTCACTGGCATACAGTGCCGCCACCACGTCCGCTTTATTCGCACCCGTGGCAATAAAGAGGATCTGCTTAGCCTCCATAATATCTTTCATGCCCATGGTCACTGCGCGCGTTGGCACCTCATCCATGGAATCAAAAAAACGACTATTATCGATACGTGTCTGCACGGACAAATCAATCACATGCGTGCGGCTATCAAAGGGCGTGCCCGGCTCATTAAAGCCGATATGACCATTACCGCCCACCCCTAACAACTGCAAATCAATCCCACCATTGTCCATAATCTTTTGTGAATACTGCTCACAGTGTAGCTCAACATCCACAGGCGTACCATCCGGCACAAAGGTTTTAGACTTAGCAAAGTTCAGATGATCAAATAAATACCGATTCATATAGTAATGATAACTTTGCGGATGATCGGCCGATAAACCAATATACTCGTCCAAATTAAAGGAGCTCAACTGCGACACATCCAGCCCCTGTGCCTTCACATCCTGACAAAAACGCGCATACACCGGCTCCATGGTGCTACCAGTCGCCAAACCCAAGATCGCGGCAGGCTTATCCTTAATTAATTGAACTAAGCGCTCACTGACAAATTGAGCAACAGCAGATGGATCCTTAAAGACTAAAAACATGGTTTTGCAATATAAAAATGAGTGGGAAAGGTATTATAAAGTAATTCGAAAAGCGCTTTAAATGATTGCCATCAGCGCCACAAAAATCCCTCCTATGATAGTCAACAGCATGACAGTTAAGGGGTAAAAAACATGTTCAAATTGTTAAATCTAAACTATTGACACGCTCTTCAAGCGGATAATAAGGACATTCACCGTGAAACATCAAGTTACTTTTATATTTAACCCCGATCAGCGCTTAGAATACACGCTAAGCGATTTGGATCTTAGCGAGACTTCCATTGAGGCAGCACAGCAGTGGCTCTACGCCAAATGGGAGGAGCTCGAGTGCGAGCCCTTTCGCCCCAGTGGTAAGGTGCTGCTATTAGACCGCATCCTAGGTATTGCGCAGGAGGTTGGTTACCATGAGCTAAACGATCATCCCGCCCTGGCTGAAAACTTTGCCAAGCATATTGCCATTGCCTTGGACTCCGCCCATGTTACGGTCGATATGCCGGCTCTGATCGTCGCCTCCTAATAGGCGCTGCCACGGCTAAGGCACTGATTTTAAAGTGCCATTTTGAAAAGCTATTTAGCCTTTTCGCAACAAAAAGACGGATTTTTATTCGTCTTCACTTTTATTTGACAGGGATATTTGTTATACTGCCCTGCTATTAACAGGATACGTGGCCTCCATATGGTATGTGAGGTTGGCGACCCAATTAGCACTATATACGGATTTATCATGAAAGAAGGTATTCACCCTGAGTACCGCGATGTGGTTTTTTTAGACCAACAAACCGGTAATCATGTCATTATTCGCTCAACTGCACCAACGCGTGAAACCATCGACATCGACGGCCAAACTTACCCGTTATACAAATGTGATGTGACCTCTGAATCACACCCTTTCTATACCGGTGCACAGACTCGCGTTGTTGAAACCGGTCGCGTTGAGCGCTTCCGCAATCGCTATGCAACTACAGCTGGCGCTTTAAAGAAGAAAAGCAACTAATCAGCATTGATTAGGGTAGCACAGAGAGCAGCCTGATGGGCTGCTTTTTTTATTTATAATCGCTCTAACAACACACTAAGCCTAAAGCCGGTTTTAGTCGGCGCTTAGTGAATATCTTGTTAAATTAGTTTAAACTACAGGGATTTACTAATCCTAATCTCAGCATCCAATCTGTGCCTTTACAAGAAATAAAAACACCTGCCCGCTTAACTGCGCCCACAACGCGTAAGCTACCTAGACAAACCTTACTCTGGGTAGGCTTAGCCTATGTGCTGTTCGGCCTATTTTTCAGGGACGCTTGGAAAACCGATGATGCGGTCGGCTTAGCCAGCATGTTGCGAGCGATCCATGACGGCGGTGCGTATTTTATGGCGCCTTATATTGGTGATTTACCCGCCGTTGAACAGGGCCCTTTACTGCTCTGGATAGGCGCAGCCTTTGAAGCCGTTTTCAGCCCACTCTTTGCTTTATGGCTAAATCCCTTAGAATCGCAAATTGCCGCAGTGAAACTGGCGAATTTACTGTACTTTTATATTGTGCTGTATGGCATTTGGTATGGCTGCTATTTATTAGCGCGTCGCCCCGAATGTCAACCCATGCCACTACCCTTTGGCGGCGATCCGGCACCACGTGATTACGGGCGGATGTTGGCAGATTGTGCCTTTTTATTCCTCATTGCCTGCTTCGGCATCCTGATGCGCATGCATGAGACCAGCTTTATCCCCCTACTGATGGCCTGCCACGCCCTAGCCTTTTACGGCTTTGTGCGTATTTTAGAGCTGCCTAAGCAAGCCTTATTCTTCTTAATTGCGGGTCTCAGTGGTAGCTTTTTTGCAGCCGGATTGATTGGTGTCTTTCCGCTCGTCCTTAGCGCTCTGATGCTGCTGTTTTACCCACACTACAATCATCAGCATAAACGGATACTGCTCATTGCACTCCTCATTAGTCTTGTCCTGGTAGGTGCTTGGTTATTGGCTATCAAATCTCAGCAACCCGAGTGGTTTAGTGCCTGGTTACAGTACAATCAAACGGCCTTTAGCGGCTATGGGCGTGACTTTTTAAGCTCACTCCGCGATTTAGCTTGGTTCCTTTTACCGCTTTGGCCCTTTGCCCTCTATAGCTTATGGCAATGGCGTTATTACTTTGCCGCACCGCATATCTTTATCCCAACCATCTTGAGTGCTGCTAATTTCGTTTTATTACTTCTGCTAAGTAATAGCTTTGAACCGGAATACGCACCGCTGGTGATACCAATGACCATACTAGCGGCGATGGCGATACCAACCATACGTCGTCACCTAATTAATGCCTTGGATTGGTACTCAATCATGGTCAATAGCTTAGCCATTGCCGTGATTTGGTTGGGTTGGATTGCCTTATACTTAGGCTGGCCAGCTAAAATTCACGCCAATATCACTCGCTTAGTGCCGGGCTTTGAAATTGAAATCCGTTGGTGGGCAGTGATTTTCAGTATGGTGGTGACAATTTTATGGTTTGCGGCGATTAACTGGCGCTTAAGACTCAAGCCCGAAGCGCTGTGGCGTGGCGTGGTGCTATTTGCCATTGGCCTGACTGCCTCTTGGCTGATTATCGTGGCACTATGGATGCCGGCGGTTGACTATAACCGCAGCTATAAATCCGTGGCCTATGAGCTCGCTGATGCGGTGCAAGCCCATGTTAAGAACGGCGAATGCATCCGCAGCGTGGGCGTTGGTCAAGGTCAATCAGCGCTATTTTATATATATGGGCAAACGATCCTCACCAAGAATGATGATTGTGAGTGGCTACTAACGCAAACCAATGAAAAGCGCCGTATTGGCCTCGATCATCTTTATTCCCGCTTGCCTGCCGCCGACCACTTAAGTAGTGGGGTCACGCTATGGCAAGGCAGTCGTGATAGCGATCGGCATGGTGAGTTATTCCGTCTCATTTCCTTGCCTGCACCGTTTTAATCATTTAAGCTCAACGAGTTTTACGTGTCCACGATTAATAAGCCCACGATCGTCCGCGATCCAGCGATTGAGCGAGTGGTGACGCTCGCAGCAAAAATTCTACGCCAAGTTTGGCCGATTCTTATCAGCCAATGGGTCGGGGTAGCCTTTGCCATCATTGATAGTGTGATGCTGGGTAACTTCAGTGTACAAGCCTTACAAACCATCTCGATTGCTGCCTCTATCTATGTCACCATCGTGATCAGCCTGATGGGCGTGATTCATGCCCTAATCCCGATCTGCGCTCAAACCATTGGCGCCAACAAACTGCATGAGGTGGGTGAGTTATTTGGGCAAGGGATTTGGATGTCGCTGCTTATCACCGTGATCGGCGCTATCGGCCTCCTCAATCCAGATTTTTTAATCAATTTAGCAGGCGAGCTATCACCTGAGGTACGCGCTGATGTTGCCAGCTACCTGCGCTACACCTTTTATGGCTTACCAGCAGCGCTGATGTTTCGTGTGGTTTATTCGATTTGCACGGCCAGTCAACGAGCCAGCACGGTGATGTATTTAAGCGTGGCCAGTTTACCCTTAAAGTTTTTTATTAACTGGTTATTGATTTTCGGTCATCTAGGATTTAGTCAAATGGGTAGTGATGGCGCTGGTATTTCCACCGCCGTCGTTTCTTGGTTCCAGCTAGTGGTTGGACTTTTACTGTTATTGCTTGACCCACACTATCAACGCTATCGACTACGACTTTCACGACCAAAACCGCATATCATCGCTGAAATCTTGCGTTTAGGTATTCCCATGGGCGCCTCCTATTTAGTGGAGATCTGTGCCTTTACCTTTATTACCTTGTTTGTGGCGCGTGAGGGTGCGTATGTATCCGCCAGCCATCAGATTTTATTTAATCTGATTTCTTTCACCTATATGATTCCAATGTCCATCGGCATTGCCACCGCAGCGCAGACCGCCCAAGCCCTCGGCGCCAGACAATGGGAAGTGGCACACCGCAGCGTGTTAGCGGGCTTTGCTTTGGCCATTGCAGGCTTCATCCTCACCATCGCCCTGGTGCTACTGATGAAAAACGAGATTATCGGGCTCTACACCCAGGATCCACAGGTCGCCTTGATTGCCGGCGGTTTATTAAGCTTCTTCCCCGTGATTCATTGCTGGGATGGCTTACAATGTCTCAACACCTACGCCCTACGCGCCCATCGCATTGCCACCGTACCCTTTATCTTACAAACGGTCTGCCTACTCGGCATCGGTATCGGCATCGGCTTTTACTTCGGCTTTGGTGCAGGCAAAGGCCAGCTTGCGTTGATTACCCAGGTCTTAATCCCTCATTCCACCACGGGCTTGGCTAGCCTCTGGTTAATGAATGCCCTCAGTTTAATGGTTTGTTCATTGGTTTTACACAGTTGGTATTGGTATGTCTACAAAAAAAACAAGGTTTAGCATTCCCTTTTGGCTATATATTATGGCAGCTTTAGCGATTGTGGGACCAGCCTCGATTGACCTGTACCTGCCAAGCTTTCCAGTGATTGCAAGTGACTTTGCGGTACCGCAAAATCGTGTGGAATTGAGCGTCTCCGCCTTTTTATTTGGACTGTCTTTTTCACAAATCATTGTCGGCCCCCTCACCGACCGTTTCGGTCGCAAAGGGCCGCTCATGGTCGGTGCACTACTCTATTTAGTGGCTAGTTTAGTCTGCTCCTTTGCACCCAGCTTTGAGTTTTTACTGATAGGACGTGCTTTGCAAGCTATGGGCGCAGCCTGTTTTATGACCATTTCCCGAGCGGTGGTGCGCGATCACTACAGCACCCAAGAGGCCGCCAATGCCATGACCCTACTCATGCTACTCACTGGCATGGCACCAGTGGTGGCACCCATGATTGGTGCCATACTGGCGAGCTTTAGTAGTTGGCGCGGGCTATTTATGATGCTCGCCACCTATGGCTTGATTAGCTTTTTACTGGTGGCTTTTTGCTTTAAGGAGTCCCTACCTAAAGAAAATCGTCTACACATCAGCCCCGCCCTTATCGCTAAGAACTATGTGGAATTGCTTTTTGACCGTAGCTTTATCGGCTTTTCACTGGCAGCCGGTTTCAGTATGGGGGCAATGTTTGCCTTTATCGCTTCCTCCTCCACGGTACTGATGGAAACCTTTGCCTTAAGTCCAAATCAATTTGCGTGGAGCTTTGGCATCGTAGCCTTTGGCCTGATGATAGGCTCCCAAAGTTGCGGCTTTTTATTACGTCGCCATATTCCTGTCTTGCTACTCTATCGCATCGCAGCCTACTGGACCGTGGCGGTGCTAGCGCTTGGCGTAATCTTATCACTCAGCGGCAGGGTCAATTTAAGTGTTTTTATGGTGGTGATGTTTAACTTTACCGTCGGCCTTGGCATGATTAACCCTACCGCCCCCATTCTCGCTTTAAAAAAACAAGGCCATCGCCTAGGCATGGCTTCCGCCCTAACCGGCGCCACACTCTTTTTATTCGGCACCTGCTCCAGTGCCATTGTCAGCCATTGGCATACGGGGACTGAGCTACCCCTATTTGCAACGATGCTACTCTTTGCGCTGTTGGCATTATTCTTCGGGCGCGTGGTCGCAAGCGTTAACTAAGTCAGACGGTTGTTGTTTAAAACCCGCGGTTAGGCAGGTTTTTGCGCTTTGATGGGGTATTTTTTGAGGAAAAGACGAATAAGTTATTGATTTATGCCAAAAATCAAGCTATGATGCTAGGTTCCATAGTGGATGCTATGGGCTCTAAGAAGGCCGGCTTGGGCCAACAACCAAGCCTATAAATCAACGATGTAATTAACGAGGTAATTCACATGGCTAAAGTCTGCCAAGTCACCGGTAAGCGCCCTATGTCCGGTAATAAAGTATCACATGCGCAAAACAAAACTAAGCGTCGCTTCCTGCCTAACCTTCAGTCCCGTCGTTTCTGGGTAGAGAGTGAGCAGCGCTGGGTACGTTTACGTATTTCCACCAGTGCTTTACGCACTATCGATAAAAAGGGTATTGATGCCGTTTTAGCCGAAATGCGCGCTAATGGTCAAAGCGTTTAATCGCCGGTCATGCATCATAGAATTTAAATTTAAAGGAACATATCATGGCTAAAGGTATTCGCGAAAAAATCAAATTAGAATCAACTGCCGGCACAGGTCACTTCTACACCACCACTAAAAACAAGCGTAACACGCCTGACAAGATGGTATTTAAAAAGTACGACCCAGTTGTACGCAAGCACGTTGAGTACAAGGAAACCAGACTTAAGTAGTCCTAAGTCTCAGGGTTTTAAAAAAGCTTCTCATGGTTATTGAGAAGCTTTTTTTATGGGCAAGCTTTGCCAAGGAGATAGCCCACCGTGCATCAGAGGGAGGGCTAATCCATCATCGCATCCTAAATTGCCTTAGTTCGTTTCAGCAACCAGTCTTTTGCCTCACCCGTAACATAGGGTGATAAACGCTCACGTACCTCAGCATGATAGCTGTTGAGCCATGCTCGTTCCGTCTCGGTGAGCAGTGCCACATCAATACAACGTGTGTCGATGGGGCATAATGTCAAGGTTTCAAAGCGCAAAAACTCACCGAACTCGGTCTTGTAAGCGCTTTGGTTTAGCACTAGGTTTTCAATCCGTACCCCCCATTGACCGGTGCGATAAAGACCCGGCTCGTTCGAGGTGATCATACCCTCTTTCATCTCCGTATGCGCTCGACCAAAGCCATAGTGCGAAATCACTTGTGGCCCTTCATGTACATTCAGAAAATAGCCTACCCCATGACCGGTGCCGTGACCAAAATCTAAACCATGTTGCCATAAAGGCAATCGTGCAATGGCATCTAGATTCGGCCCCGGCTCATTGACCGGAAACACCGCCATCGATAGATTCACCATCCCCTTTAACACCAAGGTCACGTCTTTTTTATGGGCAGCAGTGATCGTGCCAATCGGTACCACCCGGGTAATATCCGTTGTACCATCAAGATATTGCCCACCGGAATCGATGAGCAATAAGCCATCACCCTCCAACATCGCATGGCTCTCAGGCAAGGCACGATAATGCGGTAAGGCGCCGTTAGCATTAAAGCCGGCAATGGTCGCAAAACTGGGACATACAAAATCCGGCTGCCTTGCGCGCGCCGCTGTAATCAAGCTATCCACATCCAGCTCAGTCAGCTGCTCCCCCGCTTGCAGGCGCCGTTCAAACTCCGCAAAGAACTCACATAAGGCGGCCCCGTCTTTTTCCATCGCATGACGGATATGGGCAATTTCCTTGGCAGTTTTTTGGGCTTTAAACCCTTGCGATGGGTTTAATCGCAATTGCACTTGCTTCATATAGGGCTGTACGATAGCCCATGCCGTACGCGCCGGATCAATCAAGAGTGAGCAGGCATCGTCTGCCAACTGCGCTGCTAACACCGCTTGCACCGCCTCATAGGGTTTAAGCACCACCCCATCGTGCAGCAACTGTTGCTTCAGTTCGGGCGAGAGCTTTTGCTCATCCACAAATAAATAGGCATCCGCTTCAGAAAGCAACAGGTGTGACAAAAAGACCGGATTATAGTCTACATCACTACCCCGAAGATTTAAGAGCCAAGCAATATCATCTAAGGAGGAAATCAGATGCCAGCTGGCGCCAAGCTCCTGCATGGCCTGACGCACACGACCGATTTTCTCACGCCGTGGTGCACCCGCAAAACGCTCCTCATGCTCGTAGATCGGTGCTTGCGGTAGCGGCGGACGCGCAGTCCAAAAGGCGTCTAATAATTCCAAATCCACCTGCATCGCTAACTCAGCTGCGGCAAACTGCTGCTCTAATTGCTGTGCTTGCGCGACGCTAAGGGCCATGCCATTCACCCCCACCACCTGAGCGGGTGAAAGCTGTGCGCAAATCCACTGCTCAAGACTTGGCACTCCCTTAGCCCCTAGCTTCATCAGCTCGATACCAGAGCCCTGTAATTGCGCTTCCGCCTGTACCCAATAGCGACTATCCGTCCACAACGCTGCTTGCTTTTGTGTCACTGCCATAAAACCGGCTGAGCCTGTAAAACCGCTTAAATACTCACGTTGTGACCAATGCTCGGGCAAATACTCGGACAGATGGGGATCGGCTGAATAAACTATCCAAGCCGACAGGCCATGTGCTGCCATGCGCTCTCTTAAAGCCTGAATTTTTTGTGGAACTGTTAAAATCTTCATATAGTTACTAGCTAATATCGTTTCGAACTAATTTCTATTGTAAAGGATCAACGTCGTATGCGTTTATTCATTATTATAGGGGCCATCTTCGGCTTCCTCGGCGTGGCCTTAGGCGCCTTTGGCGCACATGGTCTAAAGCAGATAGTGGGCACTGAGCAATTAGCGGTTTGGCAAACTGGGGTGCAATATCAGATGTACCACAGTCTAGCGCTCCTAAGCGTGCCATTACTAGCCCTTAACCTCGTGCACCCAGGCATTGCTCGTTGGGCGGGCTGGGCTTTTGTGCTAGGTGTGTTGCTATTTTCAGGTAGTCTTTATGCCATTGTACTGCTAGGTGTCAAAACACTGGGTTTGATCACACCCATTGGTGGCCTATTTTTTCTAGCGGGCTGGTTATTATTACTCGTGGCGGCTATCAAACAATAGTCCCTCACCAACACGGCGGTGACCAGTATCCCTACCAACCACCGCCGCTGCGATTACGCACTAAGTCTAGCGCTGAACTAGTTTAGCCCGGAAATTAACTTCACACCGGTTTTGTCTTGAATCTCTTCAAAGCTCACCTCTGGCGCCAGCTCGATCACCTTGAGTCCTGCGTCAGTCACCTCCATCACACCGAGGTCAGTGATAATCATATCGACCACGCCCACACCGGTTAGGGGTAAATCACATTCAGGCAGGATTTTTTTAGAAATACTGCCGTCCTTGCCCTTGGCCACATGATCCATCACCACGACTACACGCTGCACCCCGGCCACTAAGTCCATGGCACCGCCCATGCCCTTAACCATCTTGCCCGGGATCATCCAGTTAGCTAAATCCCCCTTTTCAGAAACCTGCATGGCACCCAGAATCGCGAGGTTAATTTTACCGCCACGAATCATGCCGAAGGAATCCGCAGAAGAAAAGAAAGAGGAACCGGGAATGGTGGTAATCGTCTGCTTACCTGCATTAATCAAATCGGGGTCCACCTCGTCCTCTGTCGGGAAAGGACCAATACCTAATAAGCCGTTTTCAGACTGCAGCCATACCGTAATATCCTCTGGTACGTAGTTAGACACGAGGGTCGGGATACCGATACCTAAATTTACATAGAAGCCGTCTTCTAATTCTTTGGCCGCACGAGCAGCCATTTGATCACGAGTCCATGCCATGTTAATACCTCCCTATCCTAAGCCTGACGCACGGTGCGTTGTTCAATACGTTTTTCTGGATTGCTATTTACCACGATACGATGCACAAAAATACCCGGTAAATGAATTTCATCTGCATCGAGCTCACCGACCTCGACCACTTCCTCTACCTCCACAATGGTGATTTTGCCGGCGGCAGCAACGTTAGGGTTGAAATTACGGGCAGTCTTACTGAAAACGAGGTTACCACTGCGATCTGCCTTTTGTGCTTTGACCAGTGATACATCTGGCACAATCGCGGTCTCTAGAATATAACGCTTACCATTAAACTCACGCTCTTCCTTGCCCTCAGCCACTAAGGTACCCACACCCGCTGGGGTAAAAAAGGCAGGAATACCAGCGCCACCAGCGCGTAGACGCTCAGCCAAGGTACCCTGAGGATTGAACTCAAGCTCTAATTCACCGGATAGATATTGACGCTCAAACTCCTTATTTTCACCTACATAAGAGGCGATCATCTTTTTAATTTGGCGCGTATTAAGCAACATACCCAAACCAAAACCGTCGACACCGGCGTTGTTACTCACGCAGGTCAAGTTCTGCACACCTGAATCACGCAAGGCTAAAATTAAGGCCTCGGGAATACCGCATAAACCGAAGCCGCCAATGCCAATGGTCTGGCCATCAGCAACAACACCCTCTAACGCAGCGGCGGCGCTTTCAAATACCTTATCCATATCTCTCCTAGTTAACCCGATAAGTGGGGAATTTATTATTGGTGAATATTGTCAATGCTACACCAAAACCGGCGCAGCACGTACTAAAATCCTTTGCGTAACTCATAATTCTAGCAAAGCCTAAGCACAATACAAATGCGCAATAATCCCTAGCATAGAATGCCATTTGCCACCTGTGAGGATTTTATCAGCTCATCTTAGCTTAACAAACGATTACGATTTATCCTTTAAGTGACAGAACAATGTAAAATAATAAGTTTAACTAGTGATATTCTTTCATATATTTGACATCAAAATACATTTAATCAGGGAGTAGAGGCATGAGTGAACGTGAATCCATGGAATTTGATGTAGTGATCGTCGGCGGTGGTCCAGCTGGTCTAGCCACTGCGATTCGTTTAAAGCAGTTAGCGGCAGAGGCTGATCAAGACATTGAAATCTGTGTGGTCGAAAAAGGTGGTGAGATTGGGGCGCATATTTTATCCGGCGCCATCATGGATCCCATCGCGTTAAATGAGCTTATCCCTGACTGGAAGGAGCGCGGAGCCCCGCTCACAGTTGAGGTGACTGAGGATCAATTTTTATTTCTCAGTGAAAATGGCGCTAAAAAAACACCGGACTTTCTCTTACCCCCTAACTTTAAAAACCACGGCAACTACATTGTACGTTTAGGTGATGTCACCAAATGGTTAGGTGAGCAGGCGGAGGAGCTAGGAGTCAATATCTTCGCTGGTTTTGCTGCAACTGAGGTACTTTACGATGACAATGGCGCAGTAAAAGGCATTGTCACCGGTGATATGGGTGTTAATCGCGATGGCACGCATTCTGACAACTATACCCCCGGCTACGAGCTACTTGCTAAATACACTGTCTTTGCCGAGGGTGCGCGTGGTCAATTGGGTCGTCAACTGATTGCCAAGTTCAATTTAGACAAAGACGCCGATCCGCAGAGTTACGGTATCGGCATTAAGGAGATGTGGGAGGTTAAGCCAGAACAGTCTAAGCCTGGTCTAGCCATTCACACCTCGGGCTGGCCTTTAGATAGCAAGACCTATGGCGGTACTTTCCTCTACCACTTGGATAATAACCTCGTGGTCGTTGGCATGGTGGTGGGTCTAGACTATGAAAACCCGTATCTATCACCGTTTGAGGAGTTTCAACGCTTTAAAACACATCCGAGCATTCGTACCACCTTTGAGGGTGGTAAGCGCATTGCTTACGGTGCGCGTGCGATTACAGCGGGCGGTTTATTATCGCTACCTAAGTTGGTATTCCCGGGCGGCGCCTTAGTGGGCTGTGATGCCGGCTTCCTTAATGCCTCACGGATTAAGGGAAGCCATGCGGCCATCAAATCGGGTAAGCTCTGTGCCGAAGCGATTTTCGAGGCCCTTAAAGGGATTGATCAGAGCGTCGAAAACCCAGTTTATCCGCAGTTGGATGCCTATCCTAAGGCCTTTGAAGCCTCTTGGCTACACGAGGAGCTCAATAAGGCGCGTAACTTCAAGCAATGGTTTAAAAAGGGTCTATATGTCGGTGCTTTAATGACCGGTATTGAGCAGTTACTCTTTAAAGGGAAAATGCCTTGGACGATTCACCGCAACAAGGCTGATCACGAGTGCTTAAAACCTGCCGCTGAGTGCACTAAGATTGACTATCCTAAACCTGATGGCGTGTTGACCTTTGACCGCTTAAGCTCGGTCTTTTTATCCAATACCCACCACGACGATAATCAGCCAATTCACTTAACCCTCAAAGACGCTAGTGTGCCTGTGCGTGTCAATCTAGCAAAATACGCCGGTCCAGAGCAACGCTATTGCCCTGCCGGGGTGTATGAGTTTACCAAGGACGATCAGGGCGAGGATCAGTTACAGATTAACGCGGAGAACTGCGTACACTGTAAAACCTGTGATATCAAGGATCCGACGCAAAATATTGTGTGGGTAGCGCCACAAGGAGGCGAGGGTCCGGTGTATTCGGGTATGTAGTTAGCGCTTTGCCTTAGTTCGGTTAGGCAGCGCTTGCGCTTAGCTCACCAGAGTAGCCATCTGATGGCGGGTTCATCCCGTTCTCACATCAGATGGCTTTATTTTTTGCTGCAGGTAGCGAGCGCCATCAATTCAATCAAATCGAAGCGACGCGACACGATTAATTTCAAGCACTTATACAACACTTCTTAGAAACCACCTCACGTGTTACAAAAAAGATTTTTAAACTGTGGGGCCTTGATTATGAGCTGATGCTTTAGACTTCAATCAATGGCGCTAGATACTTTAAATGCGAATTATTCTCTTCCAGACTAGGTCTTATATGGCTCTGCAGCAAACACAATTAGTTTAAACTTGGATTTAGCAACAAATACGCCTTGTTTTGAGCTTAAGTTTTATTACATCTACGATAATAACAACCTTGCGATTTACAATTTAGTAGGACAAAACCTCATCTAATGCCTTGTAACTCCTTGGAATTTTATATAAAATCTTACTACTTGCTCGCAAGTGAAAACCTTACTATTCTAATTATATTGTTACCTTTTTTTGTGATATGGCTCAATTAAACTTTGCAAAATCACACGGGTTTCAGGTTTTCTGCCAAAAATTATTTGTAGTAACTGGATTTATTGCAGGACTGACGTTTAGTAGCGTCACTATGGCAGATAATCAGAAGGACGTGATCGGTGACTTGATTATTCAATCAAGCATCAAACAAAGCGCTGTTTCTATTAACAATACCCCCGCTTCTACTGAGTGGCGTGCTGACTTAAATGACCCCATCGGTCAGTTACTCAGCCAGACTAAAGCTGATCTAGGTAGTAAAAACGCTGCCGTACAGCTAAGCACCCCAACCACCGCTTCTGGTGAGTTAGCGCAAGCTGCGCTTAACTACTTAGGTGTTAGATATCGTTTTGGCGGTACCTCGCCTAGCAGTGGCTTTGACTGCAGCGGTTTAATTCACTACATTGCGAATAAGCACTTAGGCATGGAGATTCCACGCGTGGCCGCTTCTCAGGCGCAATTAGGCACGGCTGTTAAGCGCAGTGAGTTGCAGCCCGGTGATTTGGTATTTTTTAATACCCGCGGTGCCCGCAATTCTCACGTTGGCGTTTACTTAGGCAATAACGAGTTCGTGCATGCCCCCCGTTCAGGTGCCGTCGTTCGTGTCGAGAAAATCAGTTCCTACTGGGATAAGCGCTGGAACGGCGCCCGTCGTTTAAGCGGTACTAAGACTCACTTCTAGACGTCTAATTTTAGCGGTGCGATAGACCCTATCGCCTGATACAGAAAAGCAGCTCCATATCTTCTGATGTGGAGCTCTTTTTATGGGCGCATAACGATGACGCCCAATCAAAAAAGCCTCCGAAATTTAGCTGAACAAAGCCAAATTCAGAGGCAGAAAACGATAAATATAAAAACTAGTTTGAATAAATAAGCTGCAGGCTGGGAGCCTCCTTGATAAAGAGGCTGACACTCGCCTGAGAGCCGTCAAGCGGTGTGTCGATGCGCAGTCCGAAACAATTCCAGATCACAAAAAGTAGCATCAAACGGCTAAACCACTTTTGAAATCTTAAAGCGCTAGTCATCCCACACCTCCTCGCTTAGTGACGAGCTTGTTGTAGCTCAGGTCGATTAGGGCAGGTCGCGCAGGCCGCTTTAAAACCACAGCGCGCTAGGGCCTCCTGCATACTGCCTTTAGAACGGCGGCAGCAGACAATCTGCACGCCAGCCTTTTGCGCAGCGCAACGGTAGGACTTCATCACATTATGACCTAGAAAATCGGTCAATAAAATGACTAAACTAGTGCCACTCGGCAATTGATCCACACGCTTTTGATGCGATACCTCACGACCACTAATATGATGCTTAACTTTAATATTGTGCGATTTTAAAAGATCGGTCAAATTACCTAAACGGTCCGCACCCACTACTAACGCTCCAGTCATAACATTCTCCTAATTCATTTATAGCTAAAATCAATCGCATAAATGAATTATAGATGATAATGATTCTCATTTGCAAGCGTTATGTCGTATTGACCTAGACTGTGTAGGGTTTTTAGAGCGCACCGCCCTAGCACTCAGACAAACTAAGCCAACATATCATCTAAGGCATGGCGAGAAATCTTTTGACTGCTACACATGGTCACGAACTCATACAGGTAATCACGCACAAACACACCCTTTCTAAGTCCTAGACGCGTGGTATGACGGCCGAATAGATGACCTACCGGAATTTGGATCAAGGCCGCATCACGCCCTGGGTCAAAAGCCATGCCAGCAATAATGCCTAGCCCCATATTCAAATTTACATAGGTTTTAATCACATCGGCATCGACCGCCTCTAAAATAATATCCGGCACCAAACCATGTTCGGCAAAGACACGGTCGATGGTGGTACGACCAGAAAAAGCACGGTCATAGGTAATCAACGGATACTGCTGAATCTGCTCCAAAGTGATATTTTTTGCTTGTGAGGTTGTTAATTGACTAAGAGGATGCTCACTACTCATCACTAACACATGCTCCCACTCATAGCAGTCAAGCGTCACAATATCACTCACTTGCGACAGAGTTTCAGTAGCAAACGCAATATCGATTTCGTCGTGCAGCAAACGATTAGCGAGCTGTGGTGGATCACCCTCACTTAAACTAACACGGACTTTAGGAAATTTTTTGGTAAATTCAATCAGAAATTTCGGCAAAAAATAACGCGCTTGGGCATGGGTACAACCAATGATCAAACTACCCTCGTCATTTTCCGCCAGATCATCGCTTAAGCGCTTTAAATTATCGACCTGACGCATAATATCGTCAATGATGACGCTCACTTGCTGACCGGCCTCAGTCAAGCCACGCAGGCGCTTACCGTGGCGCTCAAAAATAGTAATACCAAGCTCATCTTCCAACTCAATAATCGCTTTGGAAACACCGGGTTGTGAGCTGTAAAGCTGCCTTGCTGCCTCGGTTAAATTAAAGTTTTGACGAATGGTTTCTCGTACAAAACGAAATTGCTGTAAATTCATACAATGGTCGCTCCACTAACATCTCAGCTCAATTCAGTAAAGCATTATATTAATATGATTTTTTCTTATAATACACATTAAGCTTATAACGTATGAATATATAACAACATCATCATAGCAGCTACACCGTCGGCGCCTCAACTAGCGGTGGCTTAGGCTTTTTCACCCGTATTTGACGCCAAAAGAAATACACGCAGAGCATGGTCGCCAGTAAATTAAGCCCTAAGGTCCCCTCAAAAAAACCGACCGTGCCGTTAGCAATCCAACTACGCATCAGATTCAGTAAATTCATATAGAGTAGCGCCACCAAACCGGCAATCACCAGATTAATCGAGCGTCCCATCCGCGGATTCACCGCTCCTAGAGGTATGGCAAGCAGCGCCAAATTTAAGGCAGCAATGGGCATCGATACCCGCCACATAATTTGCCCGTCACTCTTAGGCTGGCGGTCGTTAATTAAATCAACAAAAGGACGCGCCTTTAGACGTGATAACACCGCCTGCCGAATCGCCTCTTCACTGCCGGCATCAGCCGTTTTAATCTGCATGGTAAAGGAGTCAAAATGCGTCATTCGAAACTCGTTCGATTCATTGCGCATATCGTAGCGATTGCCAGGACCCAAATCAATAAAACGTCGTCCCTGCTCATCCACCCGATAATCCGCATGATCGGCGGTAATGGTACTGCTCCAGCCATCATCCTCGGTGATACGGGCAAAGACCCTACCCAAACCGCTCTCTAAGGTCTCATCTTGTTCAATAAAAAAGACCCGTGCACCATGCTGCGTTTCAATAAACTGACCGGTAGCAATTTTAAAAATATCTGAACGTTGCTCAAAGCGCTGACGATACTCTTCAATTTTGGCATAGGCCCATGGCGACACCTGAATCGTCAATAAGCCAATCAGCGCACAAATTGGTAAGGCAACACGTAATACCGGTTTAAGCCAAGTGATTAAGGAGATCCCGCTGCTAAACCACACGACCATCTCATTTTCCCGATAACTGCGGGAAACGGTAATAATCACAGCAATAAATAAGGTCACTGTTAAAATAGTGGGTAGCGCTGTCACGCTGGAAAAGGCCGCAATCCCTAGGACGATATCCGAACCAATGCTGCCCTCTGCTGCCTGGCCCAATAACCTAACCAACAACACACTGAGCCAGACCACCATCAAGGTGGACATTACCACCCCGGCGTGACTGCTTATTTCGTTAACTGCTGAGCGTTTGAATAGCGACATAGAGATTCTTAAGCGATAATAACTAACACAATGAAGTTTTAATTATAAGGAATAAGGACAGACAAATGGAATTTAAAGTACAGCAAGCAAAGTCATTTGAAGAGATCAAGACCGAGGCCTTAATTGTCGGCGTTTATCAGGAGCAAGCACTTGGTCTTGCGGCTGAAGCCATCAATAAGGCTTCGAAAAATGCCATTGCCCCACTATTAAAAAAAGAATTTAAAGCCACCCTGGGCAGCAGTCTGGTCCTACGCCATCTTAAAGGCGTGGAAGCCGAGCGCATCGTCCTAATCGGTCTTGGTAAAAAGGAAGATTACAATGCGAAGGCTCTTATCAAAGCGCATGAAACGCTGGCTAAGCTATGCAATGAGCTAAGCCTAGAAAAAGTGACCAATACCTTATTATTGGAAAAGGTGACGACGCTCCCCCTAGCCAAAGCCCTTAGATTAGCCACACGTACCCTTGAAAATGCGCAGTACAGCTACACCACCACCTTGGGCAAAGAAAACAAAAAGAACCAGGATAAGCCTACGCTAGAGCAACTGGTATTTCTACTCGATGATAAGCATGATAAAGCCATGGATAAGGCCATTGCTGAAGGACAAGCGATTGCTCGCGGTATGGCATTGACGCGTGAACTAGGTAATTTACCGGGTAATATCGCCACTCCTAGCTACCTAGGTGAGCAAGCTAAGACACTTGCTAAAAAATACCAATCACTGAGCGTACAGGTGCTAGAGAAAAAACAGATTGAAGCGCTTAATATGGGCGCTTTCCTATCGGTTGCCGCAGGCTCTGATGAGCCACCACGCTTTATTATTTTGCATCATAAGCCTAAAAAAGAGACTAGCACCAAAGCCCCCATCGTCTTTGTGGGCAAGGGTGTCACCTTCGATACTGGCGGTATTTCATTAAAACCAGGCGCTTCAATGGATGAGATGAAATGGGATATGTGCGGTGCGGCTACCGTCTTAGGCCTGTTTAAATTTATCGCTGAGATTGAGTTAGAGCGCGAAGTCGTCGGTCTCATCCCTGCCACCGAAAATATGCCTAGCGGTCACGCCACTAAACCGGGTGATGTGGTCACCAGTATGTCTGGGCAAACCATTGAGATTCTGAATACCGACGCAGAGGGTCGCTTAATTTTATGTGATGCCTTAAGCTACGCCGAGCGCTTTGAGCCGGCAGCAGTGATTGATATTGCCACCTTGACGGGTGCTTGCGTGATTGCCCTTGGTAAGGTCAATAGCGGTCTTTTTGCCAATCATGAGGAGCTCAGTGCAGCCCTGCAGCAAGCGGGTAAAGATGCCTGCGATACAGCGTGGCCAATGCCTTTGGACGAAGAGTATCAGCAGCAATTAAAGAGCGATTTTGCTGATATGCAGAATATTGGTGGTCGTGACGCAGGCGCCATCACAGCCGCATGCTTCCTGGCACGTTTTACTAAAAAGTATCCATGGGCGCACTTAGATATTGCGGGTACGGCATGGGATAAAGGTGGTGCCGCTAAGGGCTCCACTGGTCGTCCCGTACCTTTATTAGCCCAGTATTTATTGGATAATCATTAATCGTAGGAAATGGCCATGAGCGTTAGGGTGTATTTTGCGTTTGGGGTTCGACATCGCATTCAACAAGCGGCACTGACGGCTGCCAAAAACTATCGCTCGGCCAAAAAAATCCTGGTTTATAGTTCTGAGCAAAAGCGACTGGATGGCTTCAGTCGCATGCTCTGGGATGTTGCGCCGACTGCCTTTGTGCCACACGAACAAGTAGAATCTGCGGCGCATTTAGCGCAACTCATCCATGAGGACTGGGGGCACGAGCAGCAGCCAGCGCCCGTGCTGTTAGTGCAGGATTCGAGTTTACTGGCTGCTAGTGAGCTCGCTGCCATTGCAGAGGAGGTGTGGCTACTCAATCTTGATTTGGCCTGTCCGCCGCATTATGCGCAGTTTGCCTGTGTCCTCGAAATTGTTTCCGAGCACGAGCAGGATAAGCAATACGCCCGCAATCGCTGGAAGCACTATCGCAACGATGGCGCCAATCTAATTGCACACCAAATGACTAGCAATTAAAGGAATCAAGTCATGAGTTCATTTTTTCGCAAACGTCCTCCTTATGAACCGCGTGAAGCACCAGCCAAGCAAACGACGCAAGAGGATGTGATAGCAGATGACTATCCCGTTGTCAGTCCATCAGAGGCCGTTGAGGATTTCCCAATTGTCGGTCCGGCAGACGAGGATGCACTCGATGACTTCGATGTGGAGATACCGACCTTAAGCCCGGCAGCAGCTGAGGTTGAAGCCGATAGCAGAGCCAGTGCCGTGGAGCCTGCCCCTATGCCGGTAGCCAGCACCAAAAGAACCTTTCAGCCGAGCAATAAGTTACGCTTAGCCGAGGCACCAGCGTGGGTACAAGCGCAAGCGCAGCAAGCTGCTGAACTGTCGCTTAGCGCCTCTGACGCGACTAATCGCTCTAATCACACACCCCTCCAATTACAAAATGCCATTCAAGTGATTATTAATAATGAAATGGCAGAGGCGGAAAAGCGCATTAAGCAAAAAGTACTGGATGAATTAGCAAGCTATTTTGAAAATCGCTAGTTTTTTTCATTAAACTTTCATCAATCTAGGGGAACATACTAACTATTAGCTTGTCTATTGACACAGATTTCAGTTTTTTGTAAGCTTTTAACACGACGTGATTTTACAGTATTTGCCACTCAAAAGCTGTTATTATCTGCCTATTTCTAAGTTATCTATTTAGCGTTTCTTTGGAGAATCCATGAATCAATATCAACAACCTACTCAGTACCAGCAGCAAAGCACCGCCGGTGCCGTGGTGCGCAATCGTGTACTGCGTAATACCTACATGCTATTAGCCATTTCCATGATCCCCACCGTCTTCGGTGCATGGTTAGCGCTTCAGTTGGGTCTCAATCAGTTACTCAGTCCAGGCATGTCTACCATCGTCTTTTTTGCCGGTGCCTTTGGTCTGATGTTTTTAGTCGAGCGTAATCGTAACAGCGCTGCCGGTGTCGGTTTCCTGCTACTATTTACCTTCTTTATGGGGATCATGCTCTCACGCATGCTAGGCTTTGTGCTCAGCATGAATGACGGTGCCAATTTGATTATGTTGGCCTTTGGCGGTACGGCAGCGATTTTTGCGACGATGGCTACGATCGCCAGCACCACCAAGCGTGACTTCAGCCATCTACACAAAACCTTGATTATCGGTGCGGTGGTACTGATTGTGGCGGCTATTGCGAATATCTTCTTGATGATTCCAGCCTTGACCCTCACCATCTCGGTATTAGCAATCGTGATCTTCTCGGCCTTTTTGCTGGTTGATATTCAGCGTATTGTACAAGGCGGTGAGACGAACTATATCAGTGCTACCCTCTCCGTTTACCTAAGCCTTTACAATATCTTTGTGAGCTTATTAAGCATTTTAGGTATCACTAACAACGACTAATTGCAGCTTGCTGTATACAAAAACACCGGTATCGCAACTAAGTGATACCGGTGTTTTTATTGGTCTAAAAGTAATAATGCCGTAGCAAGGTCGCCACGCCTAACAACAAAAAGAGAATACAGGCACCAATACGAACTTGTTTAAAGGGCAAGAGCTTCATCAAATACGCCCCCAAATACACAACGGGCACATTCGCTAGCAGCATTCCGGCGGTACTCCCCACTAATACCATTGAAAAGTTCTGGTAGTTAGCGGCAAGCAGCACCGTAGCAATTTGTGTTTTATCACCAATCTCGGCAAAGAAAAACAGTATGGTAGTCGCGACCAATGCCCCCACTGCATATACTTTTCATCAACCGCATCGTCTTTATCGGGAATTAATAACCACAGACCCACGGCAATAAAGCTAATGGCCACAATCCAGCTTAGGTGAGTTTGATTAAGATGCTCGGCAATCCACATGCCGAACCAAGCAGAAACCGCATGATTCAATACGGTAGCGATAAAAATACCACAGACAATGGCGAACTTGCGTGCGAACACAGCAGTGAGAAAAAGGGCCAATAACTGTGTCTTGTCACCGACTTCGGCCAAGGCGACGGCTAAGAATGAGGCGATAAAAGCGTCCAAGCTAAACTCCTAAGCAGTGGGCAGATACGATAAAAGACAAACACAAAACCGCCCACTCGCAAGCCTTGTGTCTGTCTTAAGTCTCGTTAATCTGCTCACTAGGAGCCGGTAAGCTCTCATGCGATAGATGCTGTCACCATGCCGAGATAATGGCAAATGTGTTGATGACCGCTTCGTAGGAAGATACGACTAACTACTCCCCTAAGAACGCTTGAATTATAGCATGTATCAGCGCTAAAGCAAGCGCAGGTAGTCGCTTTGGATTTACTCTTGATGTGCGCGCACTAAGCGATGCAATGATTGAATCACATCCCGGGTTTTCAGCTCGCGTTGATCCAACTGCTCATCCAAGCGTTGTCTCATGCGCTTACGCCAATGCAGATTCTGTGCGGGATCATAGAAGTCTGGTTGGGGATCGGCGAAGCCGTAGCCGGTTTGTTCTAATAAGGCCCACTCAAAACGACGTAACACAATATTTTCATTGAGTCCCTCGGCTAGCTCACGCAAGCACTCGCTATACATATCAAAGAGTTCGGGATGCGGATCCTCTGGGGCCAGGAACTTCAGCAGTAATTCATTCATATACCAAGCCGGCATCAGTGCACGGCCTTGGATTGGGAAAAAGCCATTATATTCTGCGCGAGTCAAGGTTTTAACCTCGCCCTGCCCACTCCAACTGAGTAGTAAGGGATGAAAATGACTAAGAATCGGTCGCATGACTGAATAGGGGCGCTTTGCCCCCTTGGCTACCGCCACCACCACGCCATGCTCTTTGGCAAACACATGGGCGACTACTGAGGTTTCACTCCAAGGGTAAGCGTTAAGAAGAAAGGCCTCGGCCTCTTGTACCCGCGCTTTACGTCTACTCATAGCCTAAGTCACGCAAAGCACCCTCATGCTCTGACCAACCCTTGCGGACCTTGATAAAGACTTCCAGAAACACTGGTTTTTCTAACATAGCGCGAATTTCTTGACGCGCTTCACTGGCAATGCGCTTCATATGCTGACCACCTGCGCCTAACAGAATGGGCTTATGCGCTTCACGCTCCACCACCACGCAGGCATTAATCCGCACACCCTGATCATCCTCTTGCCAATCCTCAATCACCACCGTGGAAGAGTATGGCAGTTCATCACCGACTAAACGAAAGATTTTTTCACGTAATATCTCAGCGGCGATAAAACGCATGGAACGATCCGTTAGCGCATCCTCATCAAACATAAATTCGCCCACTGGCAGGCGTTGTGCAATTTCATCTAATAAAATATCGAGTTGCGTGTCTTTTAAGGCGCTCACTGGCACCACTGCATCATAGGGGTACTTGGCAATCAGCTTGGCGGTAAAATCAAATAAGGCCGCTTTGTTTTTTAAAGCATCGATTTTAGAGAGCACCAAAATCACCTGCTTATTTTGTGGCAAGAGCGGTAGCATATTTTCATCACCAGCAGACCACTTCCCTGCTTCTACTACATGCACCACCACATCAACCTCAGACAAGGCCTGCGTCACCACACGGTTCATCATACGATTCATGGCGCCACCATGACGCGTTTGGAAGCCTGGCGTATCGATAAAAACAAACTGCTGATTATCTCGCGTTAATACGCCCTGTATGCGGTGACGGGTGGTTTGCGACTTGCGTGACACAATCGAGATTTTGGCACCGATAAGCGCATTGGTCAGCGTGGATTTACCGACATTCGGACGCCCTACAATGGCAACAAAGCCACAACGCTGCGGATTACTTGTGCTCATTTGATGGTTCCTGCTCAGTTGCCACCGGTAAACTCAATTGCGTGGCTTGACGTTCCAAGTACTTTGCTTTATTAAAATGTGGTTGCGACAAAATAGGTTGCAGCTGCACTAAAGCCAATGCAGCAGCCGACTGCTCAGCCTGACGACGGCTATGGCCGCTGGCCTCTGTCACAATGCCTAAATCCTCGATCCGACATTCAACCACAAACTCCTGGTCATGGGCTGCACCGCGGGTATCTACCACCACATAGCGTGGCAAGGCCAGACGCTTAGACTGTAAAAGCTCCTGCAAGAGGGTTTTATTATCCTTGCCAGCGGTTTTGAAATCGACACGTTCAATTAATGGCTTATAAAGACGGGCAATCACCGCCTGTGCGGTCTGAATGTCCGCATCCAGATAGATCGCCCCAAACACCGCTTCTAAGGCATCTGCCAAAATGGACGGTCGTCTAAAACCACCACTTTTTAGCTCACCCTCACCCAAGCGCAGCACCTCAGATAAACCCAAGGTGCCGGACAACTCTGCCAAGGTCTGTTGATTCACCAGACTAGCGCGGATGCGTGACAGATCGCCCTCATCCTCTTTTTTCAACCCATCAAAAAGTATCGATGCAATGGTGAAGTTAAGAATAGAGTCACCCAAGAACTCTAAGCGCTCGTTATTAGACTGCCCATGACTACGGTGCGTCAAGGCGCGGATCAATAGCGCCTCGTTAGTAAACTGATAGTTCAGCTTGTCTTGTAATTGTCTTAAATTCATCGCTAGTGCTAGTTAATGGAGCCAATACGATCAAAGTTAAAGCCCAAGTTCATCCACACAAAAAATGCCTTACCGACAATATTTTCCTCTGGCACAAAACCCCAGAAGCGACTATCGACACTATTGTCACGATTATCGCCCAGAGCAAAATAATGGCCCTGTGGTACGGTACAACTTAGCTGCTCAGCCGTGTACTCGCAGTGATCCATAAAGGGGTAACGAATATGCGGCCGCGCCAAGTTAGCATAAGGCAACTTCAGAATATTATAAGTCTTGCCGTCGGCAACTTCCGCAAACTGCTCCGGCGCACCACCCTGCTGCTCGGGGTTAATATAAGGCCCTAAATCCATTTGACCATAAAGCTGACCATTGACCGTGAGGGTCTTATCGTGATTATGATAGACCACGCGATCACCCGGCAGCGCCACAATGCGTTTAATATAATCCACCTCTGGCTGTGGCGGATAGCGGAATACCGCCACATCACCGCGCTGCGGACTACCCACGGGGATAAGTTTTTTGTTGATAACCGGAAACACCACTCCGTAGGAGAATTTATTGGCGAGGATCATGTCCTTAGCTTCTAGGGTTGGCAACATCGAACCGGAAGGTATTCTAAACGGCTCCACAATAAAGCTACGCAACACAAAGACCGCTAAAATCACCGGGAAAAAGCTATGCACTAGGTCAATAAACCAACCACGATGCTTTGCCTCAGCCTCGCCGTAGGCAGCCACTCTGCGAGGCCGGAGTAAGAGCCTATCAATGACCTTGACCACGATCGCGATGATTAATAAAAGTAATAAAATTAGGGCGTAATCCATGATGATCTAGCTGCTCCGCGTATTAATCCTCAACTTGTAAGATCGCTAAGAAGGCCTCCTGTGGAATATCCACGCTACCAACCTGCTTCATGCGTTTCTTACCCTCTTTTTGCTTCTCTAAGAGCTTTTTCTTACGTGAGATATCACCACCGTAACACTTGGCCAAGACGTTTTTGCGTAAGGCCTTGACGTTTTCACGGGAAATAATCTCGGCACCAATGGCACATTGAATGGCTACATCATACATCTGTCGCGGAATCAAGGTGCGCATCTTGGCAACCACCTCGCGCCCGCGTTGACGGGCGTGCTGACGGTGCACAATCATGGATAAGGCGTCAACCTTATCGCCATTAATCAAGAGATCCACGCGCACCACATCGGAGCTGCGGAACTCAACAAACTCATAGTCCATGGAAGCATAACCGCGCGACACCGACTTCAAGCGATCGAAGAAATCCAACACGATCTCGGCCAATGGCATTTCATACACTAAATTGACCTGACGGCCGTGGTAAACCATGTTCTTCTGAATGCCACGCTTTTGATTACAAAGCGTCATCACCGGCCCCACGTAGTCCTGTGGCATCAATAAACTCACCTGGACGATGGGCTCGCGAATATCGGCGATTTCACCCACACTCGGCATCCGTGAAGGGGTTTCAACCGTGATCACCTTGCCGTTATTGAGCTCGACTTCATATACCACTGACGGTGCGGTGGTAATGATATCCATATCAAACTCACGCTCTAAGCGCTCCTGCACAATTTCCATATGCAGTAGCCCTAAGAAGCCACAACGGAAACCAAAACCGAGCGCCTCCGAGACTTCCGGCTCAAACATCAAGGAAGCATCATTTAATTTAAGCTTTTCAAGCGAATCACGAAGCTGGTCGTACTCACTACTCTCAACCGGATAGACACCAGCAAATACCTGCGGCTTGACTTCTTTAAAGCCCGGCAAAGGCGCTTCGGCTTCCTTGCCCACCACCGTGATGGTGTCGCCCACCTTGGCGTGTTCTAGCTCCTTAACCCCAGAAATAATAAAGCCTACCTCGCCCGCACTTAACTGCTTGCGTTGCTCTGACTTCGGTGTAAACACACCCACTTGCTCACACAAATGGGTTTGATTGGTCGACATAAAACGCATACGGTCCTTAGGCTTAAGGACGCCATTGACAATGCGCACTAACATCACTACACCGACGTAGTTGTCAAACCATGAGTCGATGATTAAGGCCTGTAAAGGCGCCTCTGGATCACCCTCTGGTGGGGCGATTCTCTCGACAATGGCCTCAAGAATCTCATCAATCCCCATACCCGTTTTAGCACTGGCGGGAATCGCTGCAGAGGCATCAATACCGATCACCTCCTCAATTTCGGCCTTGGCGGCATCGGGATCGGCCGAATTAAGATCCATTTTATTGAGTACTGGTATCACCTCCACATCGAGCTCAATCGCTGTGTAGCAAGTCGCTACCGTCTGCGCTTCAACCCCCTGAGAAGCATCCACTACCAGTAATGCGCCCTCACATGCCGAAAGCGATCGACTCACCTCATAGGCGAAGTCCACGTGTCCGGGCGTATCGATTAAATTTAAATTATAAATATTGCCGTCTTTGGCTTTATAGTGCAAAGCGGCCGTCTGTGCCTTAATAGTAATACCACGCTCACGCTCAATGTCCATGGAGTCTAGCACCTGAGTTGACATCTCACGCTCAGACAGACCCCCACAACGCTGAATTAAGCGATCGGCCAAGGTCGATTTACCATGGTCGATATGGGCAATAATAGAGAAATTGCGTATATGCTGCATGAATTCCGAAAAAAAGCAATAAGTAACAAAAAAGGCGCGTAAATTGCGCCTTTTTTAGCGTTCAACCACCGTATATTGTACTTTATTTTTCAGGTTGAACTGCGACCCACTGCGTTAAATTATCACGTCGTATCAAGATAGCGGCATTTTTGTTTTTTGCCAAGCCCTTGACCAACTGATGATATTGTTCAACGCTTCTAACATCCTGATCATTTAAGACGAGGATAATATCATCCACCATCAGACCAGCTTCAACCGCTGCACCTTGGACATCGGTGATGACGACACCGGCATCGTTACCTAGCAGCTGCTGTTGCGCCGGCGACAGTTCAGCCACTACCAGACCTAAACGATCGGCTGCGGTCGACTTATCCGCTGGCGACTCACGATTAGACTTAGCCGCTAAGGCCGCATCGCCATTAACCGCTTCTACCGTGATTTTTAACTCGACGGCTTTACCACGACGCCATACCTCAATGGTGGAGTCAGTGTTAGGACGGGTCTGGCCAACTAAACGGGGTAAATCCGACCATTTTTTGATGCTTTTGCCGTCAAACTTAGTGATCACATCACCGGCACGCACACCCGCTTTTTGGGCAGGACTGCCAAGCTCAACATTACTTACTAAGGCACCCTCGGCATTTGCCAAGCCAATGGCTTCAGCCACATCCTCTTGCACCTCAGAAATGGTCACGCCAATACGTCCGCGAATGACCTGTCCATTTTCCTTAAGCTGCTCAACCACCTTCATCGCTTCATTAATCGGAATCGATAAAGAAATACCCATAAAGCCGCCGGAACGAGAAATAATCTGCGAATTCACGCCGACCACCTTACCGCTCAGATCAATTAAAGGACCACCCGAGTTACCCGGGTTAACCGCCACATCGGTTTGAATAAAGGGCAAATAGTCACCGGTATCACGATTAATGGCACTCACAATACCCGCCGTTACCGTGGAATCCAAGCCAAAGGGTGAGCCAATAGCCAATACCCATTGACCCTTTTGCAGATCATCTGAGCCGCCGATAGTTAAGGGCTTTAAGCCACCTGCCTGCACTTTCAGTAAGGCCAAGTCAGTACGCTCATCGGTGCCCACCACCTCTGCCGTCAATTCCTTACCGTCATTCAGCGTGACGATGATTTTAGAGGCTTTATCAATCACGTGATTATTGGTGATGATATAGCCATCTTCAGAAATAATAAAGCCAGAACCGACACTGCTTGGCACCTGACGCTCGGCTCGATCGCCCTGCTGCGGGCCACGGCGATCATTATCCCGGCGCTGCCCCGGAAAACCGAAATCGGGACCGAAAAAGAAGCGGAAAATCTCCTCCATATCCTGATCCATGCCGAAGCGACCACCACTAAAACCGCGTACAGGCACAGACTCCATGGTGCGGATATTGACTACGCCAGTCTCTGTCTTGGCCACGATCTCAGTAAAGTCCGGCAAAGCCACCAGGCGATTTGTCGTTGTTGGCACCGCTGGCGCAGCTTGATTTGCAGCTGGCGCCTCTTGCTTCACCACCGGTGAAGGGACGAGCTTATTATCTTGAGCAAGTGCCTGAGTAGCAAATAAACTCATGGCCAACAAGGTGGATACAAAGGTTTTTTTTACTAACATAAAAATGTCCTTGAATACTAGTAGATAAAATATAAGCACCTAATCCGCAAGCGAACGATGCTGAGCAGATTCCGCCACGGCTTGCAAGCTTGCAATCGGCATAGCACCTAGCGCAGTAAGCCAATAATCGCCTACCCGTCTGCTGTAAATATTGACCGGTCCTTCAACCATATCGGATTGTCCGTATTGCGCCTGATCCTCTGGCGTCAGCTCTTGAATAAATAAGGAAAAGGAGGAAAGACCGTCTGAAAGAGTTAGTTGACGAACCTCCTTATTGGTTCCCATCAATAATTTAAAACTAGTAACTTGATGAAACCCGCTAGGAAAACTAAATTCCCAACCCTCAGCCGCCAAGTCGACCTCATCGCTACGTGGCTTAAGATGCTCCCAATTCACATAGTCATGCGCTGTATGAATTGCCTCAGGATCGATTTGCTCGTCAAAATGCACTTGCGTAAAGAGGGCCTGACTAATCACTTGCTGCTTGGCATTCACCGTTTCGATTTGTAGCAATAAGCGCTTAAGCGGTTCAACACAAAGCCTAAAACCGTAGCGACTGTCATCGCGTGGTTCTAAAAGAATTTTTTTACATTGAATCCCAGCCACTCGACCCGGCGCCTTTAATTCATGCGCAAAGTAATAATTAGCAATACCGTCGGCCTTGCTCAGTAAAAGACCGGGAAACTCATGCTCCCGAATCGGCATACTAATCACAATCTGTTGCTCAGGGACTAATTGGATTTGCTGATCGTCGGTACGCAAAATCTCAATCGGACTAGCATCCATGGAGTAGATGCGACGCAATAAATGATGGTTGTTGTAGAGGTTGGTAATGGCCGAGGTCACTAACTGCTGATTCGCCCAATGCGATACAAAAACACCCTGATAATTTACCTGAGCGGAAGCCAATTGAATCTGCGTCAGTAATTGCTCTAGATTTAACTCCTCCACTGCCTGTCCCACTTGACTATCTGCAGCCACTGATGACGGTGCCGCCTGCGCACTCAAGGTTGAGCCTAAACACAGTGCCAACAGCAGGGCTTGGGCGTGATGTATCCACTTAATCATTGAGCAAAACCTGCGCCTTGGTAATTTACCTGCATAAATGGCGTTTGTGCCGACATATCACGGTGTGAACGTAAATACTCGGGATAGGTGCGACGATACTCCTCGCTGGCCGCGCGAGCAGAGGAAACAGCTGCCGGCGCACTATGCACAACCGTCGGTGCCGCACGGAAGCTACGCACTGGACTAAGCTCGCCATGATCGGTAGTGGCTGTGAGCACTGGCTCTCTGGTCGTGTGTAAGGTGCTCGCTGGGGTCGTAGGCGCTACTGGGGCACTAGACACTAAGGCTGGTGCCGTCAACTCCGCACCCGATTGAATCTCCGCCGACTGAAAAACACTATAGGTCATCACGGTCGCAATCGCAGCTGCCACCCCACCGGCCACAAAGGCTAAACGCGCTTTGGGCTTGGCCGGTAGTTGGTGAATACTCGCCGTAGTCGCAGACTGAACGGGGAGCTTTGCATAGCCACCATCGGTACCGGTCGCCGGCAGCGCATCCTCCCAGCTTGACGCCTCAGCCACATGCGCAGGCTCAGCAGCCAAGGCCTCTGCCAAGCGCATTGAAAAGCGCTCGGAGCTACGAATCGCCAGACTGCCATCGCGCATCACATCACTAATCAGATGATAGCGCTTAAGCTCAGCATAGTGACTATCATCCATACCATCTAGCAATGCGCTCAGCTCGGCATCGCTTAATTCACCATCTAAAAAAGCACTCAGACGCTCGGCTTGATCGAGGTGCTTAGCAGCTGATAAATCTATCGTAGTACTCATTTACAAGACATCCTTTTGGTGGGTAGCTACCACGGCCTACCATCACCATCGCTACCCAATAACGACTTGAGACGCTCTGAAATCGCCTCACGTGCCCTGAAAATACGCGAGCGGACGGTGCCGACAGGACAGTCCATCACACCCGCAATTTCTTCATAGCTTAAGCCCTCAAGCTCTCGCAACACAATCGCTTGGCGCAATTGCTCGGGCAAGTCATCAAGTGCTGCCTGCAAAGCCTCTAAAATCTCGCGATTGTGCATATGTGTTTCAGGGGTTTCTCCATCTGTTAGATTATCTAACAAAGAAAAAGTTTCACCATCCTGACTCTCCAGTTGATCTGAGACAAACAGCTGATTTTGTTTACTGGAAAGATGATTTCTGGCGGTGTTGACCGCAATCCGATAGAGCCAAGTATAAAAGGCGCTCTCATTGCGAAACTTAGGCAAGGCACGATATGCCTTCAGGAAGGTTTCCTGTGCCACGTCCTCAACATCACTTTGATTGTATAAAATGCGCCCCAGCAGCCGCAAAATGCGTCGCTGATACTTACTCACTAACAGCTCAAAAGCCCGTTTTTCACCGGCTTGAGCTCTTTTTACAAGGGCTGCGTCTAATTCCCGCTCTGTACTCATGCCATTATCTCCTGAGACCAATTATGACATAAGGCATTAAAGCGACGCTTCTCTTGCGCTTTTAAGGCATGTAAGCAAATGATTAATTGATGGTGCTTGCCGTCCTCTGCCTGCAGCAATAAATAACACCAAAACAAGACATAACGCACGGCGATCGGCTTGCAACGAATCGCAGCCGCTCGGGTACCCTCACGACGAGAATCATAGGGATAATAGCGACACTCACCCTCCGGACTCAGGGACAGTCCCCAAGTCCTCTGGGAGGAAGCATGTTTTAAAAAAACAAATAAGAGTGACGCAATCAAGCAGGAAGTAATAAAGTCGAAAAAAAGTAACAAAGTGAGCCAGATTAAGCCGGCCTTAAAAAAAATCGCATAAGCGCTCGGCTTAATCTCTAAACTCTGATACCAAACTCGGTTTAAAACTGGCGAGGACATGCAATAACACTAGACTTTCTTAACAACCATTGAGCCGTTAGTGCCACCAAAGCCAAAGGAGTTAGATAGCGCATACTCAATCGCTACGTCACGCGCTTCATTGGACAATAGTCTAGATCACACTCAGGATCTTGGTTGATAAGATTGATGGTTGGTGGCGATTTCTGATGATAAACCGCTAGGGTCGCAAACACGCCCTCAATACCACCAGCCGCACCTAATAAGTGCCCTGTCATTGATTTGGTGGAGTTAACCACAACCTTGTGCGCATGCTCACCTAAAGCCAGCTTTAAGGCTTTGGTCTCATTAACATCACCCAGTGGTGTGGAGGTACCATGCGCATTCACATAGTTAATCTGATCAGCATTAATGCCGGCATTTCTCAAGGCATTGACCATACCACGGCGAGGACCGTCTTCATTTGGTGCAGTGATATGATGCGCATCGGAACTCATACCGTAACCGACTAACTCACCGTAAATCTTGGCACCACGCTTTTTGGCATGCTCATACTCTTCGAGTACCATCACGCCGGCCCCCTCACCCAAGACGAAACCGTCACGGTCAACGTCCCAAGGGCGCGAAGCGGCCGTCGGATCATCATTGCGCGTAGACAGTGCACGCATCGCCGCAAAACCACCGATACCTAAAGGAGATACCGTAGATTAAGCGCCGCCAGCAATCATAATATCGGCATCACCATACTCGATCAAACGACCAGCATCACCAATCGAATGAAGGCCAGTAGTACACGCAGATACCACCGCATAGCTCGGCCCCTTTAGACCTAGCATAATGGTCAGGTGGCCTGAAATTAAGTTAATCAATGAGGCTGGCACAAAGAAAGGATTAATACGGCGCGGCCCCTTATCAAGGTAGGCCGTTTGTGTTTCCTCAATCCGAGGTAAACCACCAATACCGGAACTCACGATCACGCCAGCACGCTCAGGGTTAATCTGATTAATATCTAAACCAGAGTCCTGCCACGCATCCAGGCTGGCAGCAATACCGTAATGGATAAAGGTATCCATCTGCTTGGCTTCTCTAGCGCCAATGTACTTAGTGACGTCAAAGTCCTTGACCTCACCTGCAATCTGAGAGTTGAATTCACTCGCATCAAAACGGGTAATCGGGCCAATACCTGAGCGGCCATTGACCAAATTATCCCATGCGGAATCAATGGTATTTCCAACAGGTGACACAATGCCCAAGCCTGTTATGACGACTCGTCTTCTCACAGAACACTCCTTAATGAGTTGTTAGTTTTTGTTCTAAAAAATGACAAAAAAACCGCCTAAGCCTGCTAGTTGTGCCAGCGTGACTGTGCACAAAAGACGGTCTAGGCGGTAATACGAAAATCACCCAAGCGATTACTTCTTGTTAGCAGTGATGAAATCAATTGCTTGTTGAACGGTCGTGATTTTCTCTGCTTCTTCGTCAGGGATTTCGGTTTCGAACTCGTCTTCTAAGCACATCACTAACTCAACCATATCAAGCGAGTCAGCGCCTAAGTCGTCTAGGAAAGAAGACTCATTTTTTACCTCAGACTCGTCCTTAATTGCTAATTGTTCAGCAATAATGCTCTTGACGCGTTGTTCGATGCTATCCATGTATATCTCCAAAAAGGGACATGCCCTTAATAATTAAAAACTAATGGTCAAAAATATGACCCATCGTGTGATTAATCGTTTTGAACTACTCAAGTCTAAGCAAAAAGCAGGCCTAGTTCAAGTAGATAAAACACCCAAAAATTGCAATGCGCTGTGTTTAAAACTGCATTTTAGACAAAAACACTGCAATGTTCATTAAATAAGTCACTTAGGACAATAATTTTCCTGTATCGCGACTCTTTTTACGACAGATCCACCTAATTTAGCTACTCAATTGACTCCAAATAAGCAGACCCTGACTAAAAACTGCTGCGGCGATGCAGTGATTACTGCATAAACATGCCGCCATTCACATGTAAGGTGGTGCCCGTAATATAAGCAGCTTGCGGGCTAGCTAAAAACACCACCGCATTGGCCACGTCCTCAGGCTGACCAAAACGCGATAAAGGAATACGTGATAATAGTGCCTCAGTCGCTTCCTCGCCTAATGAACGTGTCATATCGGTATCAATAAACCCGGGTGCCACGCAGTTAACGGTGATATTACGACTACCCAATTCGCTGGCTAAGCTACGGCTCATACCGGCAACCGCTGCTTTAGCGGCGGCGTAGTTAGCTTGACCGGGATTACCTACAGAGGCAATTACTGAAGTCAAATTAATAATCCGACCCTCACGCGCCTTCATCATCGCACGCATCACACCACGACTTAAACGGAAGACAGCGTTAAGATTGGTCTGAATCACTTCCAACCAGTCCTCGTCCTTCATGCGCATCGCAAGACCATCGCGCGTGATACCCGCGTTATTTACCAGAATATGCGGACCACCCTCTTTGGCCAGCTCTGCCAAGAGCGCATCACACGCCGCATCATCGGTGACATTTAACACCACACCGCGCCCGCCGAAAGCCTCTAATTCCTTGGTGATGCCCTCAGCGCCTTGCGCGCTAGTGGCTGTACCCACCACCACGGCACCTTGCTCAGCCAATGCCTTGGCAATCGCTTTACCAATTCCTCTAGAGGCACCGGTAACGAGAGCAATTTTATCCTTTAAAACTTTTTCCGACATCTGTTTTTACCCTAAAAAAAGCGCTTATAAAAGCAATGATGAGAGGCGATTAGGCGTGATTTGCCTGACCCTTTAAAGCCGCCAAAGTCGCTTCTAAAGAAGCAGGATCGTTAATACTTAAGACTTGTAACTCAGGTTCGATACGCTTAATCAAACCGCTTAAGACCTTGCCTGGACCACATTCGACCACATGCGTTACGCCCATCGCCTTCATCGCCTGAATGGTCTCAACCCAACGCACTGGGTGCCACGCTTGACGCACTAAGGCATCCACAATATCCTCAGGCATATCGGCCGTGGCTACATCGACATTATTAATCACGGGCATGGCTGGGCGCTGCAATTCAATTGCTGCTAAGGCATCCGCCAACACCTGCGCCGCTGGCTCTAATAAACGTGAATGGAAGGGTGCAGATACTGGCAACGGTAGCGCACGCTTTGCGCCCGCTTCCTTGGCCAGCACGCAAACACGATCAATAGCGTCCTTGTGACCAGCAACCACTACCTGTGCCGGAGCATTGAAATTGACCGCTTCGACAAAGCTATCAGCCGTGCTAGCCTGCTCACAGACCTGTCGCACGGCATCGTCATCCAAACCTAAAATGGCCGCCATGCCGCCCTCACCCACGGGTACTGCAGATTGCATGGCATCAGCGCGAATACGCACTAAGCGCACAGCATCACTAAGCGATAAACTACCCGCCGCCGTCAATGCCGTGTACTCACCTAAACTATGGCCTGCAACCACCTCAGGTGCTGCACCACCAGCGGATAAATAGGCCTGATACATGGCGTAGCTGGCGGCCAACATAATCGGCTGCGTATTGGTGGTTAAATTTAAGGCCTCAGCCGGCCCCTCGGCCGCTAAGCGATGTAAATCCTGGGCTAAGGCTTGACTCGCTTCATCCATCACCGCTTTAACGGCATCATTTGAAGCCCAACTGTCGAGCATGCCGACACTCTGTGAACCTTGACCCGGAAATACAAATGCTAATTTAGTCATATAACACCACCCTAATTAATCACTGAAATCGAATACACTGAGGGATACTAGGCTCTCAACAGCACAGAACCCCATGTAAAGCCGCCACCTACGCCCTGCAATAAAACCAACTGGCCGGGCTGGATGCGACCGTCACGACAAGCCTCATCAAAGGCTAAGGGAACGCTAGCGGCCGATGTATTGGCGTGCTTATCCACCGTCACCACCACCCGCTCGGCCGGTAGGCTGAGCTTGCGCCCCAAGGCATTAATAATGCGAAGATTTGCCTGATGCGGCACAAACCACTCAATCTCCTCGTGACTGATGCCGGCCTTATCGCACACATCCAGTGCTGAACGCTCCAACAAACTCACGGCCTTTTTAAAGACCGCCTGACCGTCCATACGCATAAAAGGATCACCCACCACCGCACCACGTGAAATACGGCCCGGTACATGCAAGATAGACTCAAAGGCCCCATCCGCATTTAACTGCGTCGCTAAAATACCCGGCTCCTCAGACGCCTCTAAAATAATCGCGCCTGCCCCATCGCCAAAGAGTACGCAGGTACCACGATCCTGCCAGTCTAACAGGCGGGTAAATGTCTCCGCACCAATGACTAAAGCTCGCTTGGCATTGCCACTGCGAATCATACTATCCGCCATCGTCACCGCATAGACAAAACCGCTGCATACCGCCTGCACATCAAATGCCATGGCGTGATTAGTGATGCCGAGCTTAGCCTGTACGATACATGCAGTGCTCGGAAAAATCATATCCGGGGTGGTGGTGGCGAGAATGATTAAATCAATGTCATTTGCGTCTAGCGCTGCTGATGCGAGGGCATTTTTGGCTGCTTCAACCGCCAAGTCACTGGTCTGCACTGAGGCATCGGCGATATGCCGCTGACGAATACCGGTACGAGACTGAATCCACTCATCCGAAGTCTCCACACCCTGCGCTGCTAATTGCTTAGCAAGCTCGTCATTGCTAATGGCTGACTTCGGTAAGGCACTACCGTGACCAATAATTTTGGCGTATTGATGCACTATGGACTCCTCTATATGGCGGAACAACTCAGAAAAAACTAAGGCTGCGACGGGCTAGACTCGACATCTGCTACCACAGCTGAAGCATGCGCTTGCTCATTCTGTGATTTTATAGCATTACTTCGCTCTACGCTATGGATAATTTTACTTAAGAGATTACTCGCCACCGCCCCTCGGGCACGTTCCACGGCACAGGCAAAAGCCAGTTCATCAGCAGAACCGTGGCTTTTAAAAACTACACCCCGCAAACCGAGCAGAGCGGCGCCATTATAACGACGATTATCTAGACGTTGACGCAATCTTTTAAAGACCGGCATTGACAATAGCGCTGCAAAGCGACTAAAGGGATTGCGCTTAAACTCTAATTTAATCTGGCCTAAGATCATCTTGGCCGTGCCCTCAATCGCTTTAAGCACCGAGTTACCGACAAAGCCATCGCACACAATCACATCGGTCGTGCCTTTGAAGATATCATCACCCTCGACATTACCGTAGAAATTCAAATGACTGCTTTTCAGCAACTGAGCGGCTTGCTTAACCTGATCGTTACCCTTAATATCCTCTTGACCAATATTGAGGATACCCACCGTGGGCGCGTCAATATGATCAATGGCTTGCACCAAGGCAGAGCCCATGATGCCAAACTCAAGTAAATGCTCAGCACTACAATCGACATTGGCGCCCAAATCAAGCACCGTGGTGCCGCCGCCCTTGACATTCGGCAAGGCCGTGGCAATGGCCGGACGATCAATCCCGGGAAGCATTTTAAGAATAAAGCGCGACAGCGCCATCAAGGCACCTGTATTGCCTGAAGAGACACACGCATCGGCACGACCATCCTTAACACAAGAGATGGCGACACGCATGGAAGAATCCTTTTTGCGGCGCAAAGCCACCTCAACTGGATCGTCCATAGTGACAACCTCAGTTGCAGAAACTATCTCAAATTGAGACCGATTAGCAGGCTTTGCCCGCTCCAATGCAGCCTCAATCTGATCGACCAAACCTACTAATAAAAAATGCGTATCTGGATAGCGATTGGCTACCTGCACTGTACCAGGAATGGTAACCGCAAGGCCCTCATCGCCACCCATACAATCAATAGCAATTTTGATCACGACAATATGAATTAATTAATTTTAAAAGTCGCCCTCGCACCACGAGAACATAGGCACAGCACACATAAGCGCCGTACATGCCTCATAAGCACGGGTGAACAATTAATTACTCGTCGCTTTTAGATTTGATCACCTGACGACCACGGTAAAAACCGTTAGGGCTGATATGGTGACGTAAATGTAACTCACCCGTTGTTGCTTCAATCGCTACGCCCGGCTTAGTTAAACCGTCGTGAGAACGACGCATACCACGTCTTGATGGTGATTTTTTGTTTTGTTGAACAGCCATGATGACTCCAAATACAAATAATTACTTGCTCTACACTCAGAACAATATAAAAAATTAAAACAAATAATAAAGCTTAACGGTACGCTCTAGCGGACAACGATCCCAGATCCTAAACACTAGCTATTTTTTAAGTTCTTCAGAACCGCAAAAGGCGATTCCTCTGCTGGTGTTGCGTACTCGTCTAGTAAAGCCTGCCCCTCTTCACAACTCTCATGACTTGGCATAAAGGGTAAAGCTAAAATTAACTCATCCTCAACTAGCTCAAGTATATCAAGATAGGGATTGGCCACGACCTTTTCATAATCGTCTAGTACAACTTCACCCGACTCACTAACCGCCTCGAGCTGCTGCTCCGAAGGAACGACTTCAACCGTCGCTTCAACCGTTAAAGCAAAGCGAAAAGGCTTCATGCAACGCTGACAGATCACAACCGGTTCGGCTTCAATCAAAAAATGCAACAGATAGCGACCCTGAGGATATACCTCAGTCGATAACTGCTCGCCCTCCACCTGCCAGTAGACTTGGTTACGCGCTAAGGACTCATCCAAGCTTTCTGTTGCTAGCTTTTGGGTTGGTAAATCTGAGCAAAAACGTCTAAAATGACTAATCTCAGCTTCACCAATCAGCGGCTTTGCGATAGGGCGCTGCTGAGCAATAAAAGTATATACATCAATTTTGCGCATGGCCTTTACTCGCAACCACGTAAAAACATAGAATAATAACCTCTTTTACCCATATAGGTCAATTAAAATAATGACTTCCGCTCCGAATTGTCTTATTCTTGCTTCAACTTCGCCATATCGACGCATGATGCTTGAACGTCTAGGCGTCCCGTTTAGGGTTGAAGCGTCACATATTGATGAAACACCACGCGACGGCGAGAATCCTGCTGAACTTAGTCTTAGACTGGCTGCCGCCAAAGCCAAAGCCGTCGCCGATAAGTACCCCGGCAGTCTGGTGATTGGCTCCGATCAAGTAGCTACCCTAGGGCGTGAGCCTATCGGCAAGGCTGGTAGCTATGAGGCCGCCTTTGCCCAATTGCAGCAGCTCTCCGGTCAGGTGGTGCAGTTTCACAGTGCCCTCGCCGTGACGGATGGGGAGGCGCTATTAGTTGAGGATGTGTTGACCGCCTGTCATTTTCGCGAGTTGAGCGAGGCAGAGATCCATCATTACCTGCGCTATGACGAGCCCTTTGATACCGCTGGTAGCGCCAAGGCAGAATCCTTGGGTATCAGCCTCATGCAGTCCATGCGTAGCGATGACCCCACCGCCATCATCGGGCTACCATTAATTGCGCTATCGCACATGCTACGTCACTTTGGTTTTAACCCTACTTTATTGGCACAAAGATAGTACTCATGACGCAAAAAACCTTACACTTGATTCCCGTCGGTCTTAGCGAAAGCTCGCCCGCCCAATGGCTGCCTACTGAGGTGCAGGCTTTAGCGGCTAAGCTAGATAGCTATATTGCAGAAAATGCCAAAACTGCACGCGCCTTTTTAAAGCTAATTGAAACACAGCATGTATTACAAGACATCACCATTCATAGCCTCAGCAACAAAACACCCAGCCAAGAAATTCGCGCGTGGCTTAAGGCCATTCCCGAGGGTGGGGAAATTGGTCTAGTCTCAGAAGCAGGCTGCCCAGCCGTTGCCGATCCAGGTGCTAATGTAGTCGCTGAGGCGCATACCTTGGGTATTAAGGTTGTACCTTGGGTAGGCCCCAGCTCGATCCTTTTGGGCTTAATGGCAAGCGGTCTGAATGGTCAACAATTTGCTTTTAACGGCTATGCGCCGGTCAAAAGTGATGAGCGCGCCAAGCAATTAAAGCAATGGGAGCAGCAATCCCGCCGCCTCAATCAGACGCAATTATTTATTGAAACACCCTATCGCAATGAGGCCATGTTTGCTAGCTTGCTGCAACACCTCAATGCTAATACCCGTCTTTGCGTGGCCAGAGATATTACAGGGAAAAACGAATGGATTAAAACCGCCAGTGTTGCCGAGTGGAAAAAGCAACCCGCCCCCTCCCTTGATAAGCAAGCCACCCTATTTTTGTTTTTAGCTTAAGCTGCTTAAGCGCCTGCGGAGGGAAATCTTACACCACCGCCGGCGCTAAGTGGCTACTGGTTTGTTGCGCTACTTATCATCGTCCCGCTCACGCGTGTTAATACTATCGAGCTTTTTAGCCACGCGACGGCGTGTCGTAAAGCCATGATAAACACGCCAAATTAATAGCACGGAGACTAAGCTAAAGAGTAGACGATCACCATTGGTTAAGCTAAAGCTCGTGGCCATATAGTAAATCCACAAGAGCGCCACCACATAAATGGCCGAATGAATACGGCGCCACCAAATCCCCAAATCATGCATGGCTTGATGATTAGCAGTCAACACCATCGGCACCATTAACAGCGAGGCAACTAACGCCGCCCACAGCGCTGGATTGAGGCTAAAAGCCACCCAAATCGCAGTGCCATTAAACTCATGCAAGTAAAAAAAGCCTAGCCAATGCAAAAATGCATAGGCAAAGGCAGCTAAACCAAGAGGTCGCCTAATCATGGCTAAATTAGGCTGCGCCAAAACGCGCGATAAAGGTGTAATTAGCAGGGTAGCCGCCAACATCAACAAACAGGCAGCGGCTAAATAATGCACCAACACCTCAGCACTGGCAATATGCCCTTCGTCCCTGAAGGCATAGCTCATCCAAAGTGCGACCAGACCCGGCACCGCACAGGCGATATAAATATGGATGAGGAAATTGCGGATCAAACTTTCCGGCCATTGCTTGTTAGTAGGCATAATAAATTACTCTGAGCGCTTTTTAGTGTGACGCGATAGCAGATGCTCCAACTCACCGACATGATTCACAATATAGCTAGGCTCAGCCTGACTGATTTCACGTAGGGTATGAGCACCATAGGTCACGGCAATACTATCACAGCCGGCATTGCGCGCCATCAAAATATCATGTGAGGTATCCCCTATCATAACGCATTCATCGGGTTGCACCATCAATTCATCAAAAATCTCTTGCAACATCACGGGGCTAGGCTTACTTTGCGTTTGATCGGCCGTTTTAGTGACATCGAATAAATTCGCAATACCGTGATTGGCTAAGGCACGATCAAGACCAAAGCGACTTTTACCAGTAGCAACTGCTGTCATCAGACCCTGCTCACGCAAGCGCTGAATCATCGGTAACACCCCATCAAATAACTTTAAATCGGGATCGGCGCTGAAATAGTACTTTCTATAGGCATCGATAAAGGCCTGCAAGCGTGTCTCATCTAAGCCCGGCACCACTTCCAACAAGGCCTTGGGCAGCGACAAACCGATGACCCAACTGGCTTTTTGCGTGGTCGGCTCCTCTAAACCCAGTTCACGACTGGCCTTTTTAATGGCATCCACAATCACATAGGTTGAATCAACGACGGTGCCATCCCAATCAAAAATTACGGTTGAATACTTCATGCTTAATACATTCTCAATTAATTAAAATTCATGCGCCGCAATACGCTTTAACAGCTGCTCACAGGCTGGCGGCAACTCAGCCTCGACCGTCATCCACTCGGCGCTAATGGGGTGCGGAAAACGCAGCTTAGAGGCGTGCAAAAACATACGCTTAAAGCCTTGTTGCACTAGCTTTTTACGCAATTCATCATCCCCATACTTCTCATCACCCACGATGGTGTGACCGATGGACTTTAAGTGCACCCGAATCTGATGGGTTCGACCTGTCAGAATTTCTGCATCAATCAAAGTATAGTCCGGGTAACGTTGCAACACAGTGACAATGGTATGCGCATAACGCCCTTGGGGATCGACCCGCACCCGACGCTCACCCTCGGCCGTCAAATACCTCAGCAAAGGCTTTTTAATATGCTGCACCTTTTGCTGCAACTCTCCCACCACCAAGGCACGATAATGCCGTTGGGTACGAGCTTGCTTAAAAATATCATGCAGCGCCACCAAGGCTGAGCGCTTTTTAGCAATAATTAAGAGTCCCGAGGTTTCTCTATCCAAGCGATGCGCCAACTCGAGAAAGCGCTGCTGCGGCCGCGCCGCACGCAATTGCTCAATCACCCCGAAGGAGACGCCACTGCCGCCGTGCACCGCCACACCCGCAGGCTTATTAATCACCAAAATCGCATCATCCTCGAACACCACCGGAAATTCCGCCTGTGGCGCCGTGGGCTTAGCATCTGGGGCCGCCATGCGCATGGGCGGAATACGCACCGTATCACCCTGCTGCAAACGGTAATCCACACTGACACGGCCCCGATTGACCCGCACCTGCCCCGAACGCACCGCCCGATAAAGATGACTTTTAGGCACCCCCTTGCACTCACGGATTAAAAAGTTATCCAAACGCTGCCCCGCACTGGCAGCATCGATTTCTAACATTTGTACAGATAATCTGGGCGCATCTGATGAACTTTGTTTGCACATATTGTAAAGACTAACTATAATTCCTAATACCCGCAGTAAAAGAAAGTGGCGCAATCGTCGAAGGGCCTATTGCCTATCCGCTTGCGATATTCTCAAGACTGTAAAGCCTACACTCTACCTTAACACGCTATTGTAACTCATGGATTTTTACTGAGTTTTGATTTATACAGCGTTGTCAGGGTTTTTGAGCTTTGCTCAGGTAGCTGCTCACACCTATGGCAGCCAGTGCCTGCGCATCTTGCCCACTGAGTCAGTGCATTTAGGCTGAGGCCCGTTTTCTTTTGAGTTGTTATCGGTGTTCATTTGTCGTTGACAGTGACTGTTATTGATGCGGCAGTATTTAACCTCCTGCCCACAGTGCACTTGTCATGCAGATGAGATGGTTGATTGTTAAGTGAAAGTACAGGATTTTTTACTTATAGACTAGGCCACCAGTCTAGCTCTATAGGGTATAAGTAAACTGATTGATAAATACATCAGTTTCATGTTTTTTGTTTTTTTAACTATTTTTTTGTTTGTTCAGTTGATTGTGAATAGCCCATGTCACTTGCTGGGAGCCTATCGAATACCTCCCACAAGTACGGTTAAACGCCCCCCTACTCGGTACCCATACAGCCTGTGTGTGCACCGAGCGTTGGGGTGTGCTGATTTACGCTTAGTGATGTCTACTCAATAAAAACAACACACAAAAAACTAGCTGTCGTCATTTCGCAGCGTCACCAAGCCCGTAACAACTCTTTCCGGGGAGTTCAGCATGTATTGCTGTGGCATTTTTTCGGAGAGTTTGATACATGAAACGCATGTTATTTAATGCAACGCACCAAGAAGAATTACGCGTTGCAATTGTTGATGGGCAAAAGCTTATCGACATCGATATTGAAAGCGCCGGTCGCGAACAACGTAAGGGCAATATCTACAAGGGTGTGATTACCCGTATTGAGCCGAGTTTAGAGGCTTGTTTTATTAACTATGGTCACGAGCGCCATGGTTTTTTGCCATTCAAAGAGGTTGCGCGCAGCTACTTTAAAGAGGGCGTGGATCTACGCACTGCTCGCATTCAAGATGCCCTACACGAGGGGCAGGAGCTAATTGTACAGGTCGAAAAGGAGGAGCGCGGTAACAAAGGCGCTGCCCTCACTACCTTTATCTCCTTAGCCGGTCGCTACCTAGTATTGATGCCTAATAACCCTCGCGGCGGCGGTATTTCACGTCGCATTGAGGGAGAGGATCGCCAAGAGCTCAAAGAGGCGATGGATAAATTAGCACTACCACAGGGCATGAGCATCATCGCCCGCACGGCCGGTATCGGACGCTCTACCGAGGAATTGGACTGGGATTTACAGTATCTGTTAAAGCTCTGGAATGCCATTGATAACGCAGCCAAACAGCACCCTGCCCCAGTACTGATTTATCAGGAATCCAGTCTCGTAATTCGCGCGATTCGCGACTATTTCTCACCGAGCATTGCTGAAATTCTTATCGACACGGATGAGATTACCTCACAGGCCATGGCCTTTATGCAGGATGTGATGCCGGAAAATGTCAATCGAGTTAAGCGCTATCGTGATGCGGTGCCGCTATTCTCACGCTTCCAGATTGAGCATCAGATTGAAACCGCCTATGCGCGCAATGTCTCACTACCTTCTGGCGGTTCCATTGTGGTGGACCACACCGAGGCTTTAGTCGCCATTGATGTTAACTCCGCACGCTCAACCCGTGGCGTAGATATTGAAGAAACCGCTTTACGGACCAACCTTGAAGCGGCCGAGGAGGTAGCGCGTCAATTACGTCTACGTGACTTGGGCGGTTTAATTGTTATCGACTTTATTGATATGGACGATAATAAAAACCAGCGCCAGGTTGAACAAAAACTGCGCGAAGCCTTACATTTTGACCGTGCTCGCGTCCAAATGGGCAAAATTTCCCGCTTTGGTCTGATGGAGCTATCACGTCAGCGCTTACGTCCATCGCTCAACGAGGGTTCACATATTACCTGCCCACGCTGTAATGGTACTGGTGTGATTCGTGATGTGGAGTCCAGCGCCTTAAATATCCTGCGCCTGATCCAAGAAGAGGCGATGAAGGAAAATACCGCCGCCCTCCATGCACAGGTGCCGGTGGATGTAGCGACCTTCCTATTAAATGAAAAACGCGCTGATATTGTGAAAATTGAGAATCGTCTCAATGTTCGTATTGTACTGATTCCTAACAAAGCCCTAGAAACCCCGCACCACCATATTGAGCGCTTACGTTACGACGATAATCGCTTAGATGATCATAAAAGCAGTGTGGAATTAATGCCGGTCCCTGAATCAGTGGTACAGTGGCGCGAGCAAACTGCCCGTCTTGAGGAGCAGGAAAAACGCCCAAGCGCTATTGTGAAAGGCATTGCCCATGATGAGCCTATCCCACCTAAAGTAGAAAAAACGGTTGCGGCCGCCACCGCCAAAGCGGCTGAGGTAGCCGAGCGGGTCGTGCCTAAGAGTTTCTTGCAGCGCATTATGTCTTTCTTTATGCGCCCTCAAGATACTGAAGAACAAGCAACGGAAACAACAAAAAAGGCAACACCAGCTAAAAAAGCCGCTGCTGCTAAGAAAAACCCTGCACGCCAAGGTGGCGACTCGGCGCAACGTCAACCGCGTCAACGCAATCAACGCCGTACCGCTAAACGTGGTGCCGCGCAAGAGACTGAAGCTGGCACACCACAAAAGCCACGCCGTCAAGCACGCCCTAAAAAGGCAGCTCAGGCAGAGGCAGCGCCAAAACAAGCCAATCAGCAAGCTCAAGAACAGAGTCAGTCAAATGATAAACGTCGTCAGGAGCAAGACGCAAATCGCAACAATCGTCGCTCGCGTCGCCAACCGCGTCAAGACAATGACAATCAAGCGCAATTAAATCAGAATCAGCAGCAACAAGTTGCTGAAGAGACGCAAGCTCAAGCAAGCAAAAACGAGCAACGCGAGCAGCGTAAAGCGGCTGAACAGCGAACACAACAAGCGCCTGAGCCAGCTATCCAAGCGGAAGCGAATGCGCAGCATGAATTACAGCAGCCAGCCGAGCAACGCCGTGATGAGGAGGAGCCACGCTTTCTCCGTGCACCAGCTCGTGACGAGCAAAAGCGCACGCGTCAAAAGCAGCCAACGACAGAAGCTGTAGTTGATGAACAGGCTAAGGCAGCCGTGACGACGCCAGAGCAAGCGCCTCAAGTAAATGAAGCGCCATCCCACACAGCCGAAGCAGATGCGGCAACGCAAGACGACGCCACGCAAGCTGATACACGTCGCCGTCAAAACCGCAGTAATCAGCGTAATCGTCGCTCTCAAAAAGAGCATAACGCGGCAGCAGCAGCCTTACCCTTCGTGCCGAATGAGGTGATGTTAAATGCACCGAGTCAGGACTATGAAGAGGTATCTGAACAAATTGCCAAGGGTGAAATTGATGTTGAGGAGCTCACTAAACGAGCTGCCGACACTGAGCAGACCCCTGCAACTGAAGCAGAAACACCGCTCAGTGTGACGAGCGAGCCAGTGATGGATTCCGCAGCGCCTGCGATGCCAGAAAGCGCCACGCCCACCGAGTCACTAGCAGTGGAAGATGAGGTTAAGCCTTCGCAGCCAGTCGATAACCAGCCCTCAACGCCTGCCGCGGAAGCAGAACAAGCCGCAAGCGCAGCAACGGTCGCAGCGATGCATACAGAAGCTGAGGTTGCAGTTGCGCCCGAAGCCGCAGCTCCTGCTGGGGACGACACGCCCATCACCGCAAGCGCTCCAGCCGACAACGGCACCGAGGAGGCTGAGGCTGCGCCCGTCGCCAACAACGCAGAGCATGCAAGCGAGAGCTTAGCGCAAGTGATTGCTGCTGCCGGTTTACACATGATTGAAACCAACGCCGATGCGGTGACGCCTATCCCCGAAGCTGCACCCGTCAAATTGGGACGACCACGCAAAGCGGCCAAAGTAATTGCCACAAGCGAGTTAGTTCAAATTGAAACTAACACAGCAGCGAGTACCACTGAGCCGACACCGGGTGATGCCAACGAGTAATCCTCACAACAACACCTAAAATTAAAGAACCGATAGCTAGTTTTAGTATCGGTTCTTTTTTTATTAGAAAATTCTCAATTTAACTGTGTTATATTCTTTAGGCGTCGATAATTTATCGTTATCCTTATGAAAAATCATCGACTTTCAGTTGTTAATATTCGGACATGTGCCATCAAATTAAGGGTTAAGAAATGAGTCAGAAGTTTGAGTCTCTATCACGAATTAAGAATAAGGGCTATCACAGTTTAGTTATGTCAGCGGAGGAGGCTGTCAAAAAGATTCCTTCAGGGGTTAATGTAGGAATGAGTGGTTTTACTGGTTCCGGCTATCCCAAGGAGATTCCAGTTGCCCTAGCGGCACGCATTCGTGAAGAGCACGCTCAAAACAGGCCCTTTAAAATCGGCGTTTGGACAGGCGCCTCCACCGCACCCGAATTAGATGGTGCCTTGGCTGAGGTAGACGGCATTGAGATGCGACTGCCCTATCAATCCGACCCGACATGTCGCAAAAAAATTAATAGCGGCAAAATGCAGTACATGGATATTCATCTTTCTCATGTGGCGCAGCATGCGTGGTTCGGCTTTTACGGCAAGTTAAATATTGCTGTGATTGAAGTCGCAGGTATTCGTGAAGACGGCAGTTTAATTCCTGCCGGTTCTGTGGGTAATAACAAGACATGGATCGACCAAGCAGATCAGGTCATTATCGAGGTCAACTACGCACTAAGTGAAAAACTTGACGGCATGCATGATATTTACTACGGCACTGCCCTCCCACCGCATCGTAAGCCGATACCCATTGTAGAGGTCGCTGATCGCATCGGCCAGCCTTACTACCATTGCCCCGCAGAAAAAATCATTGCCATTGTCGAAACCCACGGCACCGATCGGGTTAACGTCTTTACTGAGCCGGATGCGGCTTCGAAGAAGATTGCCGAGCATATCCTGAACTTCTTAAGAGATGAGGTAAATAAGGGGGTGTTACCGCCGAATTTACTACCGATTCAGTCTGGCGTGGGTAATATTGCAAATGCCGTGATGGCCGGTTTAAATGAGGGTGATTTTGATAATCTGACCTCCTATACCGAAGTCATTCAAGACGGCATGCTGAATATGATCAAATCAGGCAAGCTGGTTAAAGTCTCAGCCACCTCGCTATCCCTTAGCCCAGCGGGCCTAGAAGAGCTTAATAAAAATATCGATTTCTACCGTGAGCGCATTGTTTTACGCACCCAGGAAATCAGTAATCACCCAGAGGTGGTGCGTCGTCTCGGCGTGATTGCGATTAACGGTATGGTAGAAGCGGATATTTACGGCAACGTCAACTCCACCCACGTGATGGGTAGTGACATCATCAACGGCATTGGTGGCTCCGGCGACTTTGCACGAAATGGCTTCCTCTGCTTCTTTGTACGTCCGTCCATTGCCAAAGGCGGTGATATTTCCGGTATTGTGCCCATGGTGTCTCACGTTGACCATACGGAGCATGACTCACAAATCCTCGTCACCGAACAGGGTTTAGCCGATTTACGTGGTTTATCACCGCGCCAACGCGCCGAACGCATTATTGAGCATTGCGCCCATCCTGACTATCGTGCTGAGCTACGCTCCTACTTCGAGCGTGCTTGTGCGGAAAATAGTGGTCATACCCCACATATTTTAAGTGAGGCCTTAAGCTGGCACGATCGCTTTAATAAAACCGGCAGCATGAAAATCACCGCCGCTGGTACTGAGCAGGTGGCTGCTTCTAAAGACAGTGAGACTAACTAAGATACTGCGCTTAACAGCACATGCAAAACCGCTTAGCACCACAGTGTTAGGTGTTTTTTTACAAAATATATAAACATTTATCATGAAATAAGTTATGATTCCATGATTGGCCTCTAACGCCTTCCCTAACAACTAATAGCCATCTCTTTTTCAGGGATGGGCTGTTTTACTAATTTAGAGAGTTATTATGCTAAAGAAATCTGTATTATTAGTAGCTGCTGCTTTTACACTGGCTGCTTGTTCTGATGATGCCAAGGACTCATCAACCACGGCTGAGCCACAACAGTCTGCTGCCGAAGCACCTGCAAGCACTGCTAGCGATAAGTTAGAGACTCGCTTTGTGACCATTGCTACTGGTGGTGCTTCTGGCCCTTATAACATCATCGCGACAGCCTTGGCTGAGCAATACAATAAAGCCTACGGCGTTAACTCTAAGACACAAACTACCGGCGCTTCAGTAGAAAATATCAACCTCATCAATCAAGACAAAGTACAAATGGCCTTTGTGATGAGTGATGTGTTAACTGATGCAATTAACGGTGAAAATAGCTTCCCTGCTAAGATCGATAAGGTTCAGCAAATCGCCGCCCTCTATCCTAACTACGTTCAAGTGGTCACGTCAAAGCGTTCTGGCATTAAAACGCTAGAGGATTTACGCGGTAAGCGTGTGGCGGTAGGTGACCAAAACTCTGGGGTTGAGGTTAACGCACGCAATCTTATTAACGGTTTTGGCATGACCTATGACGACCTACGTGTGGACTACTTGGGCTATGCCGAAGCAGCCGATGCGCTTAAAGCGGGTCGTATTGATGCCGCCTTCCTGACCAGCGGCCTACCTAATGCCTCCTTGATGGAGTTGCAGCAAAGCTTCGATCTGCAAATGGTTGAAATTCCTGCCGATCGTATTGCCGACATCGCCAAGGATAAGCCTTACTTCGTATCCTTAAATATCCCAGCCGGTACCTACGGTAATGATGCCGACATCCCGACCGCAGCGATTCAAAACGCCTTGGTTATCCATAAGGATATCAGTGAGGACGACGGTTATAAGTTAACCAAAACCTTCTTTGAAAACTTAGAGCACCTTAAGTCTGCTCACCAAGCAGCCGGCGCTATCACGCTTGAAGGGGCGCAGTCTGGCTTAGTTGCTCCTTTACACCCCGGTGCGAAGAAGTACTATGACGAAGTTGCTAAATAAGTTTTAAAGCCTAATCAAAGCCTCCCGGTTCCCGCCGGGAGCTTTGCTTATGTCTAAACACCATCTTCCAATAGCGCTACTGCTACTTATGATGTTGGGCTTGACGGCTTTTATCATCTGGCCGCAAGAGCGCTTAAAGATCAGTTTTCAAGATCAAACTTGCTATTTAAACGAATCTGAGTTTAGTTTGCGGTGGCGCCATTCGGTCGAGCTGCAGGATTGGCAAGAACACTATTACTTATCTTCCGGTCAATTATTGCTGGATGCTAGTTATCTGCAAACCTTTGGTGCTGGCACCCCTAGTGACGGTGAAACGATTGTAGCACCCGAAGGCTTTGTGGGATTACGAAGTCAGGTGATACTTCCGGCCTTGCATTGGATCGTGTCAGCAAATATGCAGGGTCGTATCATCAGCCCTCAAGGCAGCTGGGAGATCTACCGCTTAGTGCCTGATTACACCGAAATTACGATTGAACCCAAAAAAACCTTTCGCCCCTTTTTCTGGCTAGGAAAAAACTGTTATGACTATGGATACTTCTCAGACGACTACCGCGAGTAGTCAAACTATTCTGGAGAAATTTGACCGTGAATCGGTCACCCGTACCCCGAGTAGCCAAAGCATACGCTGGCTTATTACCGCGATTGCTGTTTTTTACTCTTTATTTCACCTCTATATGACCTTTAACCCCGTGCCTACACTGATTTTACGTTCAGTGCACGTGGCGGTGGGTGCAGCCTTAATCTTTTTACTCTACCCTCCAGCCAAAAAAAGTAGTCGTAGCAAGGTGGTCTGGTACGACTGGTTGTGGGTAGCAGCAGCTTTAGCGGGCATGTTTTATATCATCTCGCAATATCAAAATATCATGACCGTGCGCGGTGGCATCCCTAACACCACCGATATTGTGATGGCCATATTGACCGTGGTTGTGGTGTTAGAAACAGGACGCCGAATTACGGGCTGGATTTTACCGATTTTTGCGCTTATCTTCTTAAGCTACCCCTTTTATAGTCATATGAATTTTGTGCCAGATCGTCTGGCAACGCGTCTCTATGATTTAGGGGATATTTTTGGGCAGCTTTATTTAAAAACTGAGGGTCTTTATTCCACTGCCATCGGCGCTTCTGTGGATTTTATTTTCCTCTTTATTTTATTTGGAGCCTTTTTATCACGCTCTGGCATGGGGCAATTATTTAATGATTTAGCCCTGGCGCTTGCGGGTAGCCGTCAAGGTGGTCCCGCCAAGGTTGCGGTGATTTCTAGTGGCTTTATGGGAAGTATTAACGGCTCCGCAGTGGCTAACGTGGTGGGTACCGGTGCCTTTACCATTCCTTTAATGAAAAAAGTTGGGTATAGCCGCAACTTTGCTGGTGCGGTTGAAGCCAGCGCCTCTGTCGGTGGCCAAATTTTACCACCCATTATGGGGGCGAGTGCCTTTATTATGGCTGAAACCACCGGTGTGAAGTACAGCACCATTGCCTTAGCTGCTCTGATCCCGGCCCTCCTGTACTACTTTGGCGTGTTGGCACAAGTGCATTTCCGTGCCGGTAAGGACAATCTGCGCGGTGTACCTAAAGCAGATTTACCGCGCTTAAAAGAGGTGCTTATGGCGCGCGGTCATATGCTGCTACCCATTATTGCGCTGATTGTGATGTTAGCTCAATCAATTCCTATCGGCTATGCAGCAGCTTATACCATCGGCATTACGGTTGTGATTAGCTGGATTCGTCCCGAGACCCGAATGGGCTTCAAGGCGATTTTAGAGGCCCTTGAAGACGGTGCTAAGCAATCCCTCTCCGTGATGGCAGCGTGTGCGGTGGTGGGCATTGTCATCGGTGTCGTCAGCCTCACCAGCTTTGGTAATGTGATGACTTCGTTGATTGTGTCCATGGGTGCAGGCTCACTCTTTTTCACCCTGGTACTGACCATGTTTGCTTCCATGATTTTAGGTATGGGCTTACCCTCTATTCCAGCCTATATTATTACTGCAACCATGGTGGCGCCGGCCTTAGCGACCTTTAATGTACCAGTAATCGTGGCGCATTTATTTGTATTCTATTTCGGTATTTTTGCCAATATCACACCGCCGGTAGCCCTAGCCTCCTTTGCTGGGGCGGGTATTGCTGGGGGCGATCCAATGCGCACTGGCTTCTTATCATTGAAATTGGCCTTAGCCGGTTTTATCGTGCCCTTTATGTTTGTGTACAACCCAGACATGCTCATGATTGACACGCGCGATATTGCGGTCACGGCCCGTGAATTTGCACGCCCGCATTGGTTCAATATAGTCTCCGTGGCAGTAACTGCCTTTGCTGGGGTAATGGCATTATCTGCTGCACTAGAGGGCTACTTTAAGGCCCACCTTCCGAGCTGGCAGCGTTTGCCAATGGCGATCGGTGGTTTAATGCTGATTGTTCCCGAGACCTTGACGGATATTATCGGCTTAAGCATTGTGGTGGTGTTCTGCGCTCTCAATATTTTACAAGCTAGACGGGATAAAGCCGCCCTAGCGGCCTAATGCCTGCTATCGAGTAGGGTGAGGATGACGCCTCACTCTACTCCTCACTGTGGTGATGTTTTGACAGGTTGCTGATGAGTGAGATTAATCAACAACCCAAAAAAAAGCCGAATCTCTTCAGACTCGGCTTTAATCTCACACTTTTTAAATCACTTCTTACGCTGATCGGGTCTTAAAAAAACCAGACTGTCCTCGCTGGAAGAGGCCTCATCGTAGCTATAACCCTCTAAATTAAACTGCTTTAAGCCCTCAAGATCATCAATGCCATTTTCAATCGCATAACGACACATCAGACCACGCGCACGCTTGGCACTAAAACTGATGATTTTATAAGCACCGTCACGTTCCTCTTTAAAAACACATTGCACCACCGGGTACTTTAAGACGTCTTTTTTAACTGCTTTAAAGTACTCCTCTGACGCTAAATTAACGATCAGTGGATTTTTCTGCTCGGCAAGGCGTTGATTCAAATAGTCGGCGATTTGCTCATCCCAGAACTCATAAAGATTTTTACCCTTTGAGGTAGCTAAGCGCATACCCATTTCCAAGCGATAAGGGCGCATCAAATCCAAAGGTCGTAACACCCCATACAGACCACTTAGAATCACCACATGCTGATTAGTCCACGCCAATTGCTTTTGATTCAATGTCGACGCCTCTAAGCCCTCATACACATCGCCATTAAAGGCTAAAATGGCTTGACGCGAATTTGACTGATCAAAGCTCGGCTCCCACGCTTGATAACGCTCAACGTTAAGTGAGGCAAGACTGTCGCTAAGCTTCATCAAGTCGGCAATCTCCTGCTCCGACTTTGTTTTTAAGACCTCAATTAACTCCGTCGCTTGCGCTACAAAAAGTGGTTGTTCAAACTCATAATCCGCCGCCAAGGGACTGTCGTAATCCAATTTTTTAGCGGGTGAAAGTAAAAATAACATGCTCACTACTCCCTAATTCCTTAAGCCTGAGGCGTCAAACACTCCAAACCACCCATATAGGGTCTTAATACCTCCGGCACGATAATACTGCCGTCCGCCTGTTGATAATTTTCCATCACTGCCACTAAGGCACGCCCTACGGCCACACCGGAACCATTTAACGTGTGCACGAACTCATTTTTACCCTGACTTACACGGTAGCGAGCATTCATGCGGCGCGCTTGAAATGCCTCGGTATTCGAGCAAGAAGAGATCTCACGCCAGGTGTTTTGTGACGGTACCCAGACCTCAATATCATAGGTTTTCGCTGCACCAAAGCCCATATCACCGGTACACAAGGTAATCACACGATACGGTAGCTGCAATAACTGCAATACCTCCTCCGCATGCGAAGTCATCGCCTCCAAAGCCTCATAAGACTCATCAGGATGGACAATTTGTACCATCTCTACCTTGTCAAATTGGTGCTGACGAATCATTCCGCGCACATCACGCCCGCCACTACCCGCTTCGGAACGGAAACAAGGGCTGTGAGCGGTCAGCTTGATCGGTAACTCCGCCGCATCAAGAATCTCATCACGTGCAATATTTGTAAGGCTAATCTCAGAGGTTGAAATTAAAAACAGCTCCTCCTTGCTCTTACTGCCGTCCTCAGCCGCATCATCCTCACCACCTTTAGTTACCCAGAACATATCCTCTTTAAACTTAGGTAATTGACCGGTGCCGTACAAGGAAGCACTATTCACAATATACGGCGTGTAGCACTCGGTATAACCATGCTTTGAAGTGTGCAAATCCAACATAAACTGCGCTAAAGCACGATGTAAACGGGCAATACCGCCCTTTAAAAAGCTAAAGCGTGAGCCACTGATTTTGGCTGCCACTTCAAAGTCCATGCCAAGTGGCTTACCCAAATCAACGTGATCGAGTACAGTAAAGGGCAAGGCCTCGGGAAACACGCTCTCAGCCACGTAATCCTGCCCTGGGATCCAACGGCGAAGCTCGACATTATCCCCCTCATCGGCGCCGACTGGCACTGAGGCATGCGGAAGATTTGGGGTCGACATCAAGATCGCATTGAGCTCCTCTCGTAGTGCAGACAGCTCCTCTTCCATTGCCTTTAGCTGCTCCGGGATGGCCTTTGACTGTGCCATCAAGTCATCAGCATCCAAGCCTTGGGACTTGAGCTTACCAATCTCCTTGGCAAGGGCATTGCGACTGGCTTGCAATGTTTCGGTCTGTACCTGTAAGTCCTTGCGGCGCGCCTCTAAGTCATTAAAACGAGCCACATCAAAATCAACGCCTCTACGTGCTAAAGCGCTAACCACAGCATCTAAGTCTTTGCGTAATAATCCGAGATCGAGCATTTAATTGATATCCGAATAAAAAATAAATTATCTTAATTAATTGAACAGCCTTACATCATGGCATCAGTCTGTCTCACTGTATAAGTATAACAAGGCACAGCGCTGTTATTACTCGAATGAAACAATTCCACAAGTAATGAAAGGAAATTGAGTTCTTTATCCCTTATAATGGCAACACCTGCTTATTAAGGCATTCATGTAATTAAAAAGGTTTGAATTTATGCTTACACCCAGCGCAACTGAAGTACGACGTATTCGGATTTGGGATTTGCCCTTGCGCCTATTCCATTGGTCTTTTGCCGCCTGTGTTATCGGTGCCTTTATCACCGTTAAAACTGGCAATATGGAGTGGCATCTGCGCCTTGGTCTCGCTGCCCTCTGTCTTATTATTTTCCGTATTCTTTGGGGCTTTAGCGGCACCTACTATGCGCGCTTTACCCAGTTTATTAAGGGGCCCACGGCCATTATCGACTACTTAAAAAGTGGTCAAAAGGTCTTTGGTCACAATCCGCTCGGCGCCTTATCCGTGTTGGCCCTCTTGGGCTTATTCGGGCTCCAGGTAGTGAGCGGTTTATTTACCGGCGACGGTTATTTTTACCAAGGTCCTTTATATCGTCTGGCTGCTAAAGACATCAGAGAGCTGATGGCAAAAATACACCACAGCACCGAGCTTCTGATGATTTTATTAGTGGTACTCCATGTGGGTGCCGTGCTATTTTATCGCTTTATTAAAAAGCAGAATCTGATTACACCCATGATTACCGGTCAGGCTCAGCTCAGTAATGATGTGCCCACAGCCGCCGTACATGTAGAGCAAGGCCTTAGCATGTGGCTACGCTTTGTGCTTAACTTTGGCATTGCGGTGTTAATCACCTACTATATTGCAAATGGCTTATCCTTTTAGTTTTTAGCGCTCTCCACGCCCCTAGCGGGCTAAGGCAGGCGCTTTTTATAAAGGCAAAAACAAAGGCGACTCAATGATATGCGAGTCGCCTTTTGCTTAGTTAGCGCTGGATGGGATTAGACCGTTTTTTGGTATAAATCACCCGCAGCATAGAGTGCCGCCATCTCTTTTAACGACACGGGCTTGATTTTAGAGGCATTACCCGCGGTACCAAAGGCCTCGTAGCGCGCAATACAAATCTGCTTAGCCGCTTCACGCGCTGGCTTATTAAACTCACGAGGGTCAAATTTGGATGGATTTTCGTGAAGAAAACGACGAACTGCAGCTGTCATCGCCAAGCGAATATCGGTATCAATATTCACCTTGCGTACGCCATGCTTAATCGCCTCCTGAATCTCCTCAACCGGCACCCCGTAAGTCTCTTTCATATCACCACCGAACTCACGAATTTCAGCCAATAACTCCTGCGGCACGCTAGAACTACCGTGCATCACAAGGTGTGTATTGGGTAAGCGGGCGTGGATTTCCTTAATCCGCTGAATCGATAAAATATCACCCGTTGGCTTGCGGGTAAACTTATACGCACCGTGGCTAGTACCAATGGCAATGGCTAAAGCATCGACCTGAGTACGCTTAACAAAATCAGCCGCCTGATCCGGATCCGTCAATAACTGATCCAGGGTTAAGGTACCCTCGGCACCGTGACCGTCCTCCTTATCGCCTTGCATGGTTTCGAGCGAGCCTAACACGCCCAACTCACCCTCCACGCTAACACCGATCCGATGCGCCATTTCCACTACCTGGCGCGTCACATCAACGTTATACTCATAGTCAGCGACAGTCTTACCGTCGGCTTGGAGCGAACCGTCCATCATCACACTACTAAAGCCTAAATCAATGGCACCGCGACATACCTCCGGTGATTGACCGTGGTCCTGATGCATCACAATCGGAATCTCTGGATAAGCCTCAACCGCCGCTTCAATTAAATGCTTTAAAAAGGGCTCACCGGCGTACTTACGAGCACCGGCAGAGGCCTGCATAATCACCGGACTGTCGGTTTCTCTGGCTGCTTCCATAATGGCTTGCACCTGCTCTAAGTTGTTAACATTAAACGCAGGGATACCATAGCCATGCTCAGCAGCGTGATCCAATAATTGGCGCATTGAGACTAAAGCCATCAAACTCTCCTAAAATAGATTTAAATACTAATGATTCTTAATAGAGCAATTTTAACACGATGCTGACTCACACTTAGCTAAAGTGTGGCCTACACCTCATAACGACGATTGGCTAAGCAAGGCAAGGTTTGGCGCACCGCACGGATACGCTCCCGCGTCAGCGTCTGCACAATCACCCCCGGCTCCTCTGCTGCGCCTGCCAAGATCGCCCCCATCGGATCAATAATCATGCTTTGACCAGTATTTTTAGGTGCTGTTTGACCACAAGCCAAGACATAACAGGTATTTTCAATGGCACGCGCTTGGGATAAGGTCTGCCAATGCATTTCCTTATAAGGACCTGCTAACCATGCGGCACTTATGGATAGAATATCCGCACCCGCAATGGCTAATTTTCTGGATAATTCAGGAAAACGCAAATCATAACAATTGACTAAGCCGATATTAAACCCTTTAAGATTAAACAAACTCAGTTCGCGCTGATCCTCATACAGTGTCGCTGGCTGTACCTTGTCGGACTCCTTAAAACTAAAGGCATCGTATAAATGGATTTTGGTATAGCGTGTAATCAGCTGACCATCTGCCCCAATGGCAATCAGTTGATTAACGACTCGTGCATCATCGGCCTGCTCGGAGGGGCTTAAGACACCCACAATCACCGCAAAACCATGGTCTTGCGCTAATTGCTGCATAAACTCGATAAAGGCGGCAGAATGCCCCCCCGCTACAGCTTGCAAGGTTTCTAAATCAGAACTAAAAGCGCACATCGCTGCTTCTGGAAACACCACTAACTCAGCCTTTGCCTCCGCCGCTTGCCGACTTAAGTCCAAAATATACTGTTTATTTTGAACAATATCATTGCTACCTGGAAACTGCGCCACGGCGACGCGTAATTGCTCTTGACTCACCAACCCGTCTCCTTTTTACGATTAACATTAGAATGATTTATTATAGATCGCTCACTCGCTCATCACTAGTATGGATAAGCTCTAATGCCGGCAAGGCGAAAAAGGCTTCAGGAAATAACAACTCCCCACGAAAGCCCGGATAGGAAGTAAAGCGTGGTGTGAGTTGCTGTTGCAAGGCTGGCGGCAGCCCATCTCGAATAATGGTCGTACAATAGCGTGCGACATCGGTCTCACTCGCCCTTAAGCTAAAAGGCAATCCCAGACTATGCTCCACCGCTTGCACTAAGGCCGCTCGCTCATGACTAGCTAAACTTGATAGACGATATACGGCCCAATGCGTGGCCAATTCTGGACTCACAAACTCCGCCAAAGGCGAGCGTATCACCTGATTAAGTCGTGCTGGATCATCATCCGTTGTGGCATGAATAATCTCCACCTCCGGTGCCCCCTGCACCACCAGCCCGATATGTGAAAAGGCACTGCCGCTCAGTCGCTTAATCACGTAGCTTTCGTAAGCGGTACCACTACGAAAAATCAAATCCCCCGGCGCTAACTTCTCGGCAATCTGAGCTGCCACTGGTGGTTTAGACAATGCCACTGCCTCAGGTGAGTCGTCTTGTAACAGCAAGCAGCTTCCCACAAAAAGAAGGAGTCCTAACAGTATCAGGACTCCTTGCGGTAACGATTTTACTAAGCGCATCGGGACTAAAACCTAGGCCTACTTAGTCAAGATTCACCTTCCACGTCGAGCCATCTTTGATCAGATCGACGCGCTCTTCACGAGAACCCTCGGGACCATTCTTAAACGTTAACGCTAAACGCACATCTGCACGTTTACCACTCTCATCATGGCTGGACTCCAACACAGTTACGTTTTTAAGGCCGCCATATTGATCGGCTTGTTTTTTAGCATCATGTGCCGCCGCAGCCATCTTGCCCTTGACCATCTCTTCAATGCCTGGCTCTTTAAGCTCTTCGGCAGGGATGTAAATCATTTTTTGCACTTTATCGCCTTGGCCGTTGTACATCGCCTCGATAAATTCAATGGCCGTTTTTTCATAGGGCTTGCTTGAGCCGCCACACGCAGTTAAGAAAAAACCAAACGACAACGCAAAAACAAAAACTAACCACTTCTTCATATACCCTTCTCCTCATTAATAACTAATAAAAAACTATATCAGAATATACTTAAACACCCCAACTGTCAATGCAGGCAAGACTATCGCACGGTAATTCTGACCTGATCTAAGAGCTCGCCCTGAGCATCTTTTAAACGAATAATATGACTACCGCGACGGAGCGACCAAAAATACTCACTGCCCTGGCCCAGCGTCAGCTCCCCAAGCTGCCACTGCAAAGCAGACGCGCGGGCATCATGCTCGGCAATCGAGGCCTTTAACAATAGCTTTTGAGAAGATGCCGGTATTTCAGGATCAATGGCTAGGATACTGCCATTAATCGGTCGTTCAATGGTGATCGGAGCGAGTGCATCCGGCGCTAAACTGCTCAGGGCGACAACCTCAGTCATGGCGGTGCCATCAATAAAAAACTCCTCACGCTCAGCCTCTGCCACCCCTACAAAATGTACCTTTTCTGTGACGATAGTGCTTGGTTTTGTTGGCGCTGAGGAGCGCTGATGTTGATGCAAATAGGCCATGACATCGTACCAAATCGGTCCAGCGCCACTGACCCCATAGACATTTTGCATACTGCGACCGTCACTATTACCGACCCAAACGCCCACGGTATAATCGGCCGACCAACCAATGGTCCAATTATCGCGCATATCCTTACTGGTACCGGTCTTCACTGCGGTCCAGAACGGTGTGCTCAGTACATTATCCAAACCGAAGGTATAAGCACGCGCCTGACGGTCGGCGAGCATATCCCCAATAATCCACGCAGCCTCCGGCGAAAAAACCGCCACCGGCTCAGCCGTCGCAGCTTCCGCCTGATTCCACCAGACCGAACTATAAACACCCTGATTCGCTAAGCTTCGATAGGCATTAGTTAAACTCAGTAAGTCCATATCCGCACTGCCTAAAGCCAAGCTATAGCCGTAAAACTCACTATCCTGATGCAAAGGCAAATGCAAGGTCTTGAGTTTTTTATAAAATGGCTCTACCCCTAATAGTACAATCGCTCTCACGGCTGGAATGTTTAGCGATGAGGCCAGCGCCGTACGCAGCGTCACCCAACCGGCATAATTACGATCATGGTTCTGCGGGATATATAAGCCCTCACCGGCTAATAAATTAATCGGTGAATCATGTAATAAAGACGCTGCCGTCAAGCGCTTTTCATCCAATAGTTGTGCATATAAAAAGGGCTTTAGCGTGGATGCCACCTGCCGCGGCGCCCGCACATGGTCCACCTCTGGCGCTGCACTTAATTGTGCGGAGGAGCCCACATAGGCAAGAATAGCCCCGCTCGCATTATCTAAGACCAGCACCGCGGCGTCCTGCACCGTGGCATCACGAATCTCACTAAGATGATGCTGTAAAATCTCATTGACCCGCCGTTGCAATGCCGCATCTAGACTGGTGTGGACGCGTTGTTGCTGCTGCTGATTAGCCCATTGCCGGGCGTAACGTGCCAAATGCGGAGCATGCTGCGGTCGATCCAAGGTTTGCGGATGGGGTAAGCGCAAATAGTAATTAACAAAATGCGCCAGCCCCTGACAAGCTGCAGGCTCAGCCATTTTTTTCAATAACTCACAGCTTCGTTCTGTCAAACGCTCAGCTGAGGCATTAGGTGCTCTGATCATCACCGCTAGAAGCGCTGCTTCACGTGGGTTTAAACCAAAGGCATACTTTCCATAAAAGCTTTCTGCGGCGGCGGCAATCCCCACCAGCTCACCCCTGAACGGTAATCGATTCACATAGGCTTCAAGAATTTCCTGCTTCGTCCAATGCCGCTCAAGTGCTAGCGCTGTGGCCATTTGCTGCCATTTTTGGCGATAACTACGTAGCGTATTCGTTTGCAATTCGGGGTTCAACATGGCTGCCAATTGCATGGAAATACTGGAGGCTCCACCACGCCCCACGCCACTCGTGTCAGCATTGTTGAGTGCTAAAGCTCGACTCAGGCGTTGCCGCAAATGCGCTTGAGTGGCATTGACTAAAGCGAGCCAGTCCACGCCACCATGCTGATAAAAGCGCTTATCCTCCGATTGAATCAGCGCCTTAATAAAGGCCTGAGACACCTCATCTAAGGACAGCCACTCACCCTGTCGCTTGCTGAAATCCTGACGGATACGATCTAGGACCAGGCCCTGCCGATCTAAGACTTCCACATACGAGGATGAGGTTGCCGCTTTGACTTCAGCCAAGCTTGGAAGCTGCGGTGGTGCGGAATAATACAAGGCGATGCGTAGTGCTAATAGCGCTAAAACTAAGAGCAGCGCTAGGCTCAGCAAGCCATAAAGCAGCTTGCCCCAGCCACGCTTCGTCACCCCCGCTTTCATACTACTTTGCTTCTACCTTAAAAGGCTCAGGACTCGGTAATTCACCATAGACGTCTGGGCTATACAATGCCTCAACACGACTAGGGGGTAGCTTAAAATGACCGCTGTGATTCAGTCTCACCGTATATGAAAGCTCCGTTTCACCCTGATCCAGATAGGCGTAATAAGCACGATAACTATCATTCATTCGCTCCACAAAGCTCGGTGTCGCCTGCCAAACAGTATCTGGCTGAGTCTTGCCACCCGCCTTTTGAGCCGCTGCCTGCGCCGACTGCTGCTGTAGAATCTGGCTATCACGGCCTAGACCTGAACCCAGGATCGTCGCCCCACTCGGAATCGGATCATTGAGCACCACCCAAGTCATCGGTGCATGCGCATGAATTTTAAGATTCACACGATAAACATCCCCCTGGAACCAGTGCGGTGGATGCTTTTGCACGACCGGTATGACCTCACGCTCTAAACGGTAACCGGCATACTTAGGTGCGTCAAGGGGTACCGCGGCATGTGTCGTCACATTGACCCAGAGCTTACCCTCACCCTCAAAATCCAGTTTAAGTTGACTCTCACCCGCGCTAGGCCAAGCCATCATTGGCAAGCTCACACCCTGTTGCTGCTTAAAGGTGTCCGGCTTAATCTCAGTACTAAGAGTATGTGCTGACGCGGTTGGCGCCACACTACGTAAACTAGCCGTAAATTTGGCTGATTGCAAGGGCTGATCAAAATGCTTCGCATACTGTTGCAGGGCTAAGTTAGCATAGGTATTACTCACCGTGGTGCCCCAATGACCCTGACGTTGCAGACTATTAAGACCGTTTAATAAATACGGTACTTCTGCAGACCATGCTGGATCCTCAACTGCCAAAAAGAGCAATTTCGCTAAATTAGCCTCGCGACTAAACATCGTCCACCAGGTATTTGTCAACTCATTGGCTGGTGGCACTAATAACTGGCCCTCACGACTTAAGAGGCTTAGTAAATTGACCTTGGCGGCTTTTGCGATCTCAGTCATTGTTGGATCATCAAAGGCCTGACTAATGGCTAACCAATGCAACCAGTCGCTCATATTCCAGCTATCGTATTGATCGTAAAATGAGGCCGCGGTGCGGGCCGACACCTGGCCATAGGCCACTAGGGTAGCTAAGGCGGCTAAACGTTCACTTTGACGCCATGATGGCTGCGCATAGCTATCTGATACGCGCCCCTCAAACGCGGCCACCAAGGCGCTTAAAATACGCTCTTGATGCGCTTGTGGAATATCAAAATTTAAACCAATACGCTTGGCATGCACGGATAAATTCAATAAATAGGCGCTTAAACTAATACTGCCTTTGAGCCTAGGTGCCGGGAAAAATCTCACGAGACCCTGAGCATCTAGATGTTGCGGCAAATCCAACATTAATTTTTCCCAAGCCTCTGCATCCGCTAAACCCACCGCCACAGCAGCCAATTGCTCATAACAAGTATAGGGATAATCGCTGAACCATTGAGTCAGTGCTTGGCTAGGACTCAATAAACTATCACGCAACAAGAGTGAAATCCCACCAATTGGCTTGCCGTCAATGTTAAGCGCTCGGTCTGGGAGCGCAAGCGACAGCGTTTGTGAGGACTTATCGCCCTCCAAAGCCACTAAGGTGGATTGACGCACGCTCACTGGTACTAAGGGTTTAAGCTGTTGCGTGACGCTCAAGCTATCGCGCAATGCGGTTGCCTGCTTCGCCTTGGAGGTTTTTTGCAAGGCATAAAACTCCCAACGAATGGTTTGCGTGGAGGCCATAGCGGCTTGATCCGCAGTATCGGCCAAGGCATACGGCGCCACCTGCTCTAAACTCACGGGCCAAGTCACGGTGGTAGATTGCTGTGCCGGGAGCTTTACTTTTTGCTGCTTAAGCTCCGTTGTGAAGGCGCCGCTACTACGACCGCCAACCAGCACCACCAGATTCTGATCGGTGCTATTACGTAAACTTAGACTAAGATCATAACTATCCTCGGCACGCAACACCTCCGGGATACCTGCGATAAGTTGTAGATCCTTACTGCTACTAAACTCTGCGCTCGCCTCAGCAAAGCGATCGACCCCATAATCACCGACAGCCATCACTTTAAAACGAGAAATACTGTCATTTAAAAGGATAGGAATCGTCGCCTCACCATTCACATCCAATTCAATCGCTGGCTCCCACAAGAGGAGCGTATCAAAGAGCTCACGGGTACCGGCACGCTTAGCCAAGTCCGCAGCAGCACCGCCAGCTGGCACAGCCTTACGGCCATAATGACGACGCCCTACCACTTCCGATTGCGCGGTGGCCGTGGTCACGCCATAGCCGCGCTCACGTCGCATGGCTTTAATAATGTTGGCACTGCGATTTTCCGCTAATTCTAATAAGGCCTCGTCCACCACAGCCAAAGCAACGGTCGCTCTTGAGGCGGGCGTACCATCGGCTAAGGTCGCTTTAATTTTGGCGGTCGCGACTTCTCTTAATTGGTAGCTACTACGATCTAAATTAAGCTCAAGCCTAAATTGCTTGTCCGGATTCGTGACCTTAAGTTCAGTCAAACCGAAACGGAAACTCGGCTTATTCAAATCAATCAACACCGGATTAGGCACTTTTTCGGCACCCTCCTCTGGTGTGATACGCCCCCGCACGGCAAGCACTGAGACATAGACATTAGGGTACCAACTATCCTCAATCTCCAGACGAATATTAGGATCCTCGGCCGTGAGCTCATGCAACTGCGTGGTTAAAATACCGGCACGCTCCACTGCCACCAAGGCCGTGGCTTTACGGAACGGCATACGCACCGTCAGAATCGCTGTGTCGCCTACTTGATAGTCTTTTTTATCACTGACAATATCAATCCGATCGTGATCGGCGGCGCCTAACCAAGCCCAATCACTAAAATAAGCGATTGCCGTATTGCTTACGGTGACCTTGTGCTGATCTTGGCTGCTTACTTTAAACAGCATACGCCCTTTAAATTGCTGATTCAATTCACAGGTGAACTTACCAGAGGCATCTGTTTTGCCCTCACACACCTGACCGAGATTATGCTTACGCCACGTACTATCGTAGCTATAAAAACCGCCCACTAAGCGCTTGCGCACAGCATAATAGATCTCTTGCGAAGCTTCAACCGTAAAGGGGTGATGCGCTAAAGGCTGCCCTTGTGCATTGACGAGTACCAAATCAATTTTGCTCGATTGAGCGCCTTGGTCAAACTCGGTCACTTTCATCCCAATCACTAAATCCGCTGGCAAGATGGTCTGCCTTTGCTGCAGGGTCTGAAGCTCACCATTTGGATCCATAAACGACGTTTCTACGCGCACCATTGAGGCCCCTTGAATCGACGGCAATTGCGTAAGCGCCAAACGCCCTCTCCCCTCAGCATCCACGCTTAACGGTGCCTGCTTTAAAAAGATACGGGGCGCCGCATCTGAAGCTTCAGCATCAGATGTGCTTGAGCCAGGCACATCGGCGGCAAATTGATATTCCGGATAGGCAGCAAATTGCGGACGCCACGCACTCATCATCGCTGACACAGACGTATCCCAATTAGACGCTGCGCCACCGCTAATATAATTTAACTGTAAATCCACATCCAAGCGTTTAGGGGCGACTAGCGGTGTCTGACCGTCACTGCTAAGCTGCATCGCTCCCTTTAAAAACGGCACTTTAAACTGCTCAACCCTAAAGCCCTCTTCGCTTTGTAAGACCTCCTTGCCTTGACGTAAGTAACTTAAGGTGTAATGACCCAATTTAGCGTTTTGAGGTAAGGTCCAATCCGTCGTCGCCCCCAAACCACCGCTCGCTGTCGGCAACCACGTCACCTCAAGCTCATAACTATCCCCACTGGCAGCATGACTGATACGAATCTGATCCGGCAGCTCACTAGCTCGGGGCAAGGCGAGACCGTGCTTATCCAACACGCGCAAATAATGCTTAATGGATACCGTTTCACCTTTTTTATACAGCGGGCGGTCAAAGAAACTATGCTCAACCAAGCGACCACTATCAGAATCACCATACAGGTAATTATCAAGATTAAAACGCCACGGCTCAATGCCATCGGTCCAACGGCTCAAGGCAAAGCTATACTGCGGCACACCTAAGGCCGCCGGATGATCGGCTGCGACCCTAGCAGACACAAAATAATCACCGACCTCAGCATACTGACAAGTCGCTGCTTCAGCTAAAGGACGATTTAGATAAAGTCGACCTGCCTCATCGGTGGTGCCCTTATGTAAAGGCTTGGCATTACAGTCCGAAATCGTGATATCTGCCCTAGCTACCGGCTCACCGCTATCCAGCCGAGTAACCCACACCAGAAAGTCCTCGGAACTATACTTCATATGCACGGCCAGATTGGTAATTAAGGCGGTGCTGCGCACATACATGGTGTCATTCCCAGCAGCCAACAAGGATGCGGCTAGGGTCGGCGATTGTAATTCCAATACATAAAAACCACTTTGATGCAGTGGCACCCCCACAAGCTCGGCAGCCGACTCTGTACTTGCTGACAGAGGCGGTAATTCGAGTCGAGCCCGTTGCGCTGTCTCTGCCCCAAAAATCGACACAGCACGGGTATCAATCAGCTCAGACGCTTCACCTTCCTCCCAACGGACTTCCTTACGGTCAGCCATCATATCTGCTAAGGCAGTGGCATCAACCTGATTTTCATCCAAGCGAGAAAAACGCCGCATCCAACGCATCACCTCTGCATCATCCGTGACCACGACGCTCTCCAGTAAACTTGCTCCCGCTGCCTGGTCCGCACCCAAACGACGCTGAGCAATCGGAATGATTGCCTCTGCTTTGTCGTCTCCGCTTAAGAGCTCATAAATACCAAAAGCCTGCTTGGCAAACTTAGCTAAGGGTGGTAATTCATCCAAACTAAAAGGCTGTTGCAGACTATCCCGATTACTTAGCTCACGCTGCACATCATCACTAAAATCATCAGGAATTAGCAATTGCAGCTCGGCCTTTTCTGGGAATGGGCCTTTGAAGACTATCGAATCATTAAGATTCGACTGATAACCATCCTCATTAACTGACGGCTGGTGCAACTCACCATTTACCCGCAAGCGCAGTTGAGCTAAGCGCTCAGCCTCCACCAGTGAACTAAAACTCACCCGAATATCTGACAATGGTAAACAAGGCGCACTTTCAGCTAAGCGCTGACAAGATAACTTGCCATCAAAAGGTGCTCTCACCTGATAATCAAAGCGTTTCGTTTGTGCCAAACGATGACCGGAGTCCGTACGTAAATCCGCCTCTACCACCACCGCCACGGCAGCAGAGCTGGGTAATTGACGACCACAATGCACTACACGGGTCCAGTCAGGATTACGTCGCGACCAAGTGGCCTCCAAATAGCGCTTACTGGCTGTGCTATCTAACACCCGCAAGGGTAAGCGCTCACCGACCCCCTCCACAGCGCAATAGCCGTGTTGGCGTAGTTGCTCACTCGAGACTCGATCGTTAAAACTTAAAATAAAATGCTGATCCTCACTAATGTTTTCGCTATCCGGCCAAGGATTAGCACTCAGCGTTAATTTACCGGCGCTGAACTTATACTCCAACTCCTCTAAAGGCGTGCCATTTACATCCTGAAAATTAGGATTACTGCGTATTAAACAACTGTTGGGTTCACTGATGGGCTGCTCAAAATCATACTGCCAAACACGGTCATCCACCCATTTACCAGTACCTGCGACCTCACCCTGCTGACATTGAATAAAAAAAGGATTGACCGCCTCTGACCCCAAGCTCACCACCGCTTGCGTAAAACTAATGCGCACCAAATCCGCACGCACCACCTCTCCTCTAGGCGTTACCGAGTCCACCGTGGGTGCTTCAGCGGCAATGGCTAGGCTACTCGTAGCGGCAGTCATGAGCGTAAATGTAAATAGACTCAAAGGACGATAGAGCGACTTAAGGCGTAGCGGCATAACTGCTCCCGGGTAAAAGAATGAATTTTATAAATTTATAGCATAAAAAAATGACTATTTAAGGTACGCAAACGGGTGGTGCTGATTTCTTTCACAACAAGCTAATTAGGCGCTTAGCACTGCGGCGTTAGCGACCTAAACAGCATCTGCAAGAACTCATTGAGTGCGATTGACACGGAGTCAGGACCCTAAGTAATTTTGCCAAAACGCATGCTTGATGGTACATTAACAAGCTTCTGTCAATACCAGCGGCTTGATTAACTGTGTCCATCGACGTTAATACTAGCAATATCCTCAATTTTTTTAACCTCATTTTGATGGTACGGTAATGAGTGGCTCATGTCTGAAATAATTAGGAGGTAATACATGAATACATGGAATAGACGACGTTTTATCAAGACTTCAGCCTTAACGGGCACAGCGATTGCTTTGGCCAGCAGTCCTTTAGCGGTATTAGCTCAAAGTAGAGCGATTAATTATGGCGGTTCGGCCTGGTTAGGTCATTATCCTGCGTATTTAGCCATTGAAAACGGTCAATTTGCTGAAGCTGACCTAAAGGTCGGTTGGGAGTTCTTTGGCACCTCATCTGGCCGTATGAGCGCTTTGATGAGTGGCGATATTAATGTAGCAGGCACCGGTGTAGTTTCAGCCATTGCCTTAATGGCTCAAGGCGTAGAGCGCTTTTATGTGATCGGTGTACCTGATAACTTTGGTCGTGTTGAGGGACTGTTTGCACTTGAAGGGATCGAGTCGATTAATGATCTTAAGGGTAAAACCATTGGTACTACCTTCGCCTCCAGTGCGCACACCTTGGTGTTAGACCTGATGGCACAAAATGGTCTTACGGAGCGTGATATTAATGTAATTAATATCCCTGCCCCTGAGATTCCGGCAGCCATCAAGGCAAAACAAATTGATGCGTGTGCCACATGGACGCCGTATTTTAATACCGTGGCTAGCTTACCAGGGGTCAAGCTGATTGCCGACGATACTGACTTTAGTCTCTTTAAGGACTACGGCGTTACACCAGGCCCTGATGTCTTAGTGGTGAGCAAGCGTTTTGCTGATCGTAACCCTGACATTGTCAAGGATTTCGCCAAAGTTTATTTTGCTGCTGCTGAGTCACTGGGCAAGGATCCTGAGGCTGCCGTTGAGGTACTGACTAAGCTGACGCAAATGTCCGCCGACGAGCAGCTACAAACCATTAAAGACGCAGACTGGTACAACTTCGAGCAACAACAAGCGATGATTGGCGCCGATAGTAAGTTCGTCGAGGGTCTACAAAAACTTGCCGATATGTTGGTTGAGTATGGTCAGATCGATAAATCACCAGAGGTTAAAAACTGGATCAAAAACGACTTTATTCGCTAAGTCCTAAGTTTTTAATGCCTCATCACCTTGAACAGCGATCCTCTGTGCTCGCTGTTCAGTTCCTTTAGTCTGAAAACAGGACCTCGTATGAACAACGCTCGTTCAGAAAAGTATTCATTATTTATGATTAGCACCTTGTCCGTGCTTATTTTTGTTAGTGTCTGGGAGCTATCGACACGTCTAGGTCTGATTGATCCCATCTTTTTACCCGCGCCCAGTGATGTGTTTCAACGCGCTGTTCGCACCTTAGAAAACGGCACCTTAGTTGCCAACGTCTTGGCCTCTACCCGCCGCGTGATGATTGGTTTCTTAATGTCAGTGGCGGTATCCGTACCACTCGGGTTGGTGCTAGGTAGCTCGCGCCGTGCCTGCGCTGTCTTTGATCCCATTATTTCCTTATTGCGCCCCCTACCCTCAATGAGCTGGATTCCCTTATCCTTATTATGGTTTGGTATTACAGAAACTCAAAAATACAGCATCGTCTTTATGGGTACCATTGCCCCCGCCTTACTTTATGTGATTGATGCGACCCGTAATGTGGATAAGGTACTTATCCAGGCAGCACGTAATATGGGTGCATCACATTATCAAGTGATGCGACACGTGATTTTACCCGCCAGTCTGTCACAAATCATTATTGGCTTTAAAATTATTCTTGGTTTAGCCTGGACCTGTGTTATTTCTGCCGAGCTGATTGCCGCCAAAGAGGGCTTAGGCTTTATGATCATGAATGGTAAGGAGTTTTTCCAAACTGATACCGTGGTATTAGGTATGGTCATGATCAGTCTCACGGTGTTGATTATTGATGCACTACTGCGTCGTATCGAAAAACGAGTCTTAGCCTGGAAGTAAAGAGAGAATCTTATGATTAAAATCAACAATGTGACCAAGCGATTTGGCGATCTCGTCGTACTTAAAGACTTGGATTTACATATCAAGGAGGGCGAATTTGTCGTACTGCTCGGTGCCTCAGGTTGCGGCAAATCGACCCTATTAAATCTGATTGCGGGCTTTGAGCAGCCCAGTGAGGGCACGGTGATGGTCAATGATCGTCTCATTACGGATGTCGATCCAGGCAGTGGCATGGTGTTCCAGCAATATGCCCTCTTCCCATGGCAAACCGTGATGCAAAATGTCGCCTTTGGCTTAAAGCTCAAGGGGGTACCCAAGGCAGCGCGTGAAGAGCGGGCGCAGCACTATATTAATAGGGTGGGTTTAGCAGGCTTTGAGAACTCATACCCCAAGGAGTTATCAGGCGGTATGCGTCAACGGGTAGCCATTGCGCGGGTGCTGGCGAATGACACTGATGTGATTCTCTTGGATGAGCCCTTTGCCGCACTGGATGCGATGACCCGCCAGGTCTTACAAGAGCAATTGGTTAAAATCTACGAGGCTAACCATAAGACCATTGTGTTTATTACGCACTCCATTGATGAGGCCTTATTACTATCTACTCGGATGATTGTCTTAGGCGCTAAGCCAGGTCGAATTGTCAAAGATATAGAAAACGACCTACCTCATCCCCGCAATGCCAAGGTTCAACTATCTCAGCGCTACAATGATATTAAAACCGAGGTGTGGGATGTAGTACAAGAAGAAGTGATGAAAGGGCTTGAGAGCAAAAACTAGCCTTGTTTTTAATTTTGATTGGAGTCAATGAATCCATGTCATCCACTGAGATATTTCCATCCTACGCTACCGTATCGGGTTGGAATGCGGTATTAGCACCGCGCGCCATTGCTGCACCCCCATCGTCACGGAAGAAGTTTGATTTTATTATTATAGGGGCGGGTTACACAGGCTTAGCTGCAGCACGCCAATTGGCGCTATTAAAGCCCGAACTTGAAATATTGGTACTTGAGGGATCCGTCGTGGGCGAAGGCTCCTCAGGACGTAACTCTGGCTTTTTAATTAATGTGCCGCACAACACCAAAATGTCCGGCCATGATGCGGATGCGGATTTTGCCAAAAAGCAAATTGCCATTCTCAATAAGGGTAAAGCATGGCTGAAATCACTGATTGATGAGCATGGCATTGACTGTGCTTGGAGTGATATTGGTAAATATCACGGTGCGGCGACGGTCAAGGGTGAGCGCGGTCTGCGTCAATTAGCCGATGATTTACGCCAATGGGGCCTGCCCTGCAAGTTATTGAATAAGGAGGAGCTGGAATATCATATTGGCTCGCCTTATTATCGCTTTGGCTTATACTCAGACACTAATGTACTGGTTCAGCCCGCCGCCTTAATTCGGGGCTTAGCCGATTCATTACCCGCTAACGTCACTTTAGCAGAGCGTTGTCCAGCCAGTAGCATTGAGTATAAAAAGGGGGAGTACACGGTTCGCACCTTAACCCATAACTACAAGAGTAATGCCATTATTCTAGCCAATAACGGTTTTGCCAAGCACTTTGGTTATTTAAAAGACCGCCTCATCACCATTTATACCTACGCCGGTATGACGGGGCAATTAGATGATGAGCAGCTGAACACCCTAGGCGCTGACAAGGAATGGGGCTTGATTCCGGCCAATCGGCTTGGCACGACCTTACGTCTCAGCCAAGATCGCCGTTTCTTAGTGCGCACCGAGTACTCCTACGAGCGTCCAGAGAATTTATTCAAGGTTAAAGAAATTCTCCTTAAAAGTATTCGACATCGCTACCCACAGTTTGAAGGCTATGAATTCGAACATGTGTGGGGCGGCGTGACAGCCTTGACGCGCAATGGCGCGGTGTACTTTGGTCAGCTAGGTCCGAATATCTTTGCCTCAGTTGGTTGTAATGGCGCCGGCGTACTCAAGGGCTCGATTTATGGCAAATTATTAGCCGAGTCGATTTTAGGCATTGATTCGGAGGAATTGCACACGGTGGTTAGTTTGGATAAACCAAGCTGGTTACCTCCGGAGCCACTGCGCAAGGTGGTTGTGGGCGCTGCGATTAATCGCTTTAGACGCATTGCGGGTTTAGAGCGTTAAACGAGAGCCTTATAACACCTATGTGACGACTAAGGCCCGCTTGCCGCGATAACGTCAGCAGGCCTTTTATGAGTAAAACTGTTTGTTAACGGCACTACTTCACACGTCGACGACGCCACGCGACCACTCGGCTTAATATGTAGCCCCCCTTTTTAGTAGCAATTTTAGGTAGAAACA
>NZ_KV793598.1:0-33239 GCF_001808505.1 Oligella sp. HMSC09E12 | reverse complement strand
CCACAACAAAGTTTGAGTTGAATGTGGCTGAATATGTTCCTCTAATATATAGGTTGTCTACGTCAAATGGGCCCATGAATTTGCCTCCAAGATAAAACTCGTAATATGAGTAGTTGTATCTTCCTGTTGAAAAGGTGTATTCAAATAGGTAATTACCAGGAGGAAAGGTAATACTCCATGATTGATTATTTGTCCTAGTTACATTCAAAACAGCTAATGTTGACACCGCACCATTAGCAATCTTAATCCTATCAACCTGTAAATCACCAATCTTCGCACTCGATATGGCAGCATTAGCAATCTTCGCACTAGTAATCGCTGCATTAGCGATTTTAGCATCAGTAATTGCTCCATTAGCAATCATGGCGTTTGTTATAGCTGCATTAGCAATCTTGCCGGATGTGGCTGTGATCGTGTTAGCAGCAAGTCTGTCTGCTGTGATTGTATTTGCTTGAATCCTGTTGCCGTGAAGCGTATTTGCAACCACACGGTCACCATTCAGTGTGTTTGCAGCGATTCTGTCGCCAGCAATGGAGTTAGCCGTCATGTGTTGGGTTTTGATTGAGCCATCGACGATGAGTTGTCCGGTCATGGCACGATTAAGTTGAAAGTTCGCACCTCTCCAGAAGTTAGATGTCTGGTGGTCACTTCCTGGGATGTTGTATTGGACCCAAAATCGTGCAGATACTGCGTTCGCAGGAATTGTGACTAACCCTGTATGTGCCTCAGGATTCCAAGAGCCCGGAGCAGTTACAGTAAACCCTTTAATCCATCTCCATGTTTTATCACTCATTGTTATTTGAAGACCTACACTACAAGAAGCTATTGGTGTATTAAATCTCCAAATATCTGCTGACACTCGGAATACTTCTCCAGACACTACGGGGAAATGGTTTCCATAATAGGCGTCTCTTTTTTGAAATCTACCCTCAAAGCCTGAAGGTATGTGTGTGCTAGAAGTTATTAATACGTTAGTCCATCCATGGTCACTTTCCAAAAACTGTCCATTAAGAACTAAGTTAGTGAAATCAGTCACAGTCAACTTACTAGCTGTAATCGCACCAGCAGAAATCTGGTCAGCGCCCACTGCGCCTGCTGCGATTTTGCCGACAGTAACGCTGTTTGCCGCCAATTCGTTTGCTGTCACACTGTTAGCTACAAGCTTATCGCCCGTTAAAGATCGAGCCTTAACGTGCCCTGCATCGATAGCATTTGCAGCGATGTGGTTAGCCCCCACTGCGTTCGCAGCAATTTGATTAGCTTGCATCTGTCCAGTCAGCTTCGTCGTCGGGATAGCGGGAACCTGATTTAATCCCAAGGTGCCGTCAATCTTATCAGCAGGCAAGCTGTCGATATCGCCCACTTCTTGGATTACAGGCTTCCATACGCCGCCAACATAACGATAAAGTTTCCCAGTGCTTGCAAGGATGACTTGGTCGTTTTCTTTCCCTGTCGTCGGCATTGTCGTGACAACAACCGGCGGCTTAATATTGTCAGCAAACTTCGTAATCGTAAACGCACCGTCAGCAATCATCTCTTCTGTGATTGACTGCGGGTCGAGCTTTAATAAAAGCGGCTTCGCCTTATAAGACGGGCTGATGTTGAGATTATCTTTGCCGAACGTATCGTACCCAGCCGCCCAAATGTAATAGTCTTTATTCTCAAGCGGTAAGCCGTTAATTTTCTCAAAAAAGTACTGATTAAATGTACCATCAAAGTGCGCATTAGCAACGGTCGGAACAAAATTTACATTGTCGCTAATCCAGTATAAAAAACCTGAAAAATCTTCATCATCGGGCTTTTTGCACGTGAACATGAGCGATTTTACATTCTCGAAAACCTCGATACCCTGCAGGGGTCCAATTTGGGGATTCGTAGCAGTTACTTCCACCCAGCCTGACTTGCTCTCGCCTTTGCCTAACGCGCGCACTTTAAACGTGAGCGTTCTGGTCAAACCGCCATCTTGCAGCATATCAGCGTGAGAGTACGTGTAAGTTAGCGTATCGCCAATCTTAACGTTTCTTCTCACTGCTGACCCCGACTCAACTTGCACCTCATAGCCAGTTGCATTAAGTACGCGATCCCATTTGATACGGACTGACGTTTTATTAAAACCCCCAATCACCACTAAGCCAGTAGGAGTAGGGATTAGCTCATTAGTGCCAGCCACCACGTGGTTATACGTCATGGATTCTGACGCGCGCCCAGCTTTAAATGGCGTGACCTCAATCAATAAATCGTCGCCAGTTTTAGCAATAATAGATACTTGGTTGCCATACACGCTATTAAATTGGCTATGCGCTACTCCGTTAGCACTAATCGACACATTCGAAATAGCGGATTCGCTCAACAGCCACGTAATAACTACAGTTGCGCTGTCGGTTGCTTCATCAGCGTCCTTTTCAGTAACAATGATATCCATGACGGAGATTGGGCTATAACCGTACTGACTATCTAGCTTTTCCAAATGATGAAAATTGCCACTTTCCGCCGCGTAATATTCCGGCACGTACTCAATCGCTTCAAAGGTAAAGACCGAATCACTCTTTGGTTGCACGCTCTTAATATGCAGCTTTTTACCCGGCGTTTTGACTGGATCGTACTGCCACAAATAATCGTGCGCCGTTTCGTCAGTCGGTGGTTCAAATCCTGCCGGCCAATTGCTTGTGACAGTCAAACTGTCCGTATCACCACTGCCATTCGCACGTAAATACGCAATCTTATTACTAGGCGAGCGCAATGAAAGCCAACCGCCTGACACGCCTTTTACATAGCCGTCTAAAACGATCGTCTTTCCACTCGCTCCCATTAGGCGGCCGCTTTGCCCCCAGCTATTCAAGTCATGCGTCATCTCAACCACATCACCACGAACCGCTAGCATACCCTCAATATCCATATCCCAGCGGTGCTGCTTGCGGTGGTAGTGCTGTGAGGCAGCTAGTAGATTGGCTTCACGACCTGCCATGCTGACATCGGTGCAACCTTCTAAATCGAGCGTAATCGGGTTGTTTACATCGTCAGCGCCCGGCACTTTTTGACGGACCACATCTTTTGCATAATCACGGTCTTTATTAAAAAAGTTGATGATGATTTCATCGGCCACTTTCGTATTGATGTACGTGTATTCATAACTGCCAGCAATAATATTCGCTGGAGTAATCATGGTGGTGGTTGGAATATTCGCACTATCAAACACAACACCGCGCTTACCTGTCTGCCACGTCACACCTGCTCTTCCCGCCCTAGCAATGGTGTAATAAACATCTTCGATCGACATTTTGCGATCTAACACCCAGTTGAACGTTAGATTCTTAGCGTCACAAAACGCAGCCCACGCGCGGATGCCGTCCACATCAATACGTGACAACGGCAAGCCCTCGCCATATACTCGGTGGCCGTTATTGTCAAAGCGACCTAAAGCCCAGTGTAAATACCACCATGCCGGATTAGAGGTCTCCTCCTCTACCCAGGTGCCATTTTTCCAGATTAGACACTTAGCGCTTGCGATAACAGATAGTTCATCAATCGCACCGTGCAGCTGGCTTGTCGCTTTGATGCGCACTGCTAAACGGTCTTGCCCGGAGTAGTCAGCATCATCTGCTTGAGTAAAGCGAATCTGAGCGACAGCGGTTTTATTGCTACGACGACTCGTATTGATATCAGCTGTTACTTTACGCACGCGAATATCATATGTGCCACGAGGGACATTAACGCTCATTGTTGCTCGCGCTGGCTTTTGAGGACTACTACCTTTTAACAGTTGAACGCCAGTACCACTCGTGTGAATAACTGGATTAGGAGCAACGCCTTGCCACGATCGGGGTATTCGCACCCAGCGCCACATGAATGTTTTGTATTCTTGCTGAATTGCGCCAGTAAATACGTTTCGACGCGTTGATATTAAAACCTGCTCAGTCTTGCCGTTTGTGTGCTCGTCAGGGTCGGTTGTTCCGTAGCGCACTTGATTCCATACAGTACGCTCCCGCTCATGATTACGACCGCCACCGTATTCTTTTGTGTAGTAACCCAAAGACCAATAGTGAGTAGCTTTCGTGCTGTACGAACCGCCAAGCGGTAGCCATTGCGTTGTGCCCTGTTTTCGGTACTGCGCTTCTACTGTGACTTCTTCGTCACGCTCTTTACCATCATTAGCAATGTTGTAAAGATTCGCGGTTAAATCGACATCAATAAATTCAGTGTCTGCTGGCGATGTGCGCAAAGTCCAGCCATCAGGCTGCGTAAACTCAAATCCCTCAATCGTATCCACGTTTCCGGACACAAGCGTCAAGCCGCCATCAGCTAAGCTTCGCTGAATCTCAACCTCACGGTAATTTCCGATGATTGTTTCGCCAATCTTGATTTGACTAATATCAATGCCGGGCTGAACGCCTAAATGAAATGCCTGACTCAGATATTGATCGTCCCCAACGAACGTTGTGTATGGTTTAGATGCTAAATACGGCACTAATTTATGCTTACCAAAAACCACCGTCATTGGACTGTAAGGGCTCATCTGATTGCGCCCTGCACTAATGCCGTAAGTCGGGCTTTGCTCTTTTTCTTTCGCTCCCATTTGCGCCGGCTTAATTGGTGGCAGGACTGCGCTAATCAGTAACGAGCCGCCTACCATGATTAAGCCGGTAGCAATTTTGAAGCCTGTCGTGCCGGCTGTCAAACCCATAGCGCCAGCTGCATAAGGAGCCGCAACAGCAAGCGCAATCATCGCAACAATACTAAACACCTTGCGTCCGCCTGAGCCTTGAGCAACGCTTCTAAGTGTAATAACATCGCCGTGCTTAGGTACGTAACTCGCCCAGTCTGACAAGATGCGCTCACCACCAACGAATAAGGCAATATTGGCTTTAGGCACATCTACTTTATTGCGCACACAATATGCCGACAATGTTTCGCCATCTAAAAAACTGGCGTAATGGTACTCACGACCATCACCTAACAAGGGGTGCGGATTGCTAATTAATGTTGGTTTCAAATCCATTTGTAAAAGCCTTCTAACTCATAACCTTGAATCGACATCTGCCTAAGCGGTGTAATAACGACCTTGCCTAGTCGCTCATCGCTGTGCAAAATCCAAGGCTCATAATTCAAATACACATAAACACCGATATGGAAAAAACGATTACGGCATGAAAAAAGGACGGGGTAGCCGTCCTTTGGTGTGTCTGTCCTCTCTGCCAGACTATCTTTGTAGTGTGCGATTTGCCGTGCTTGCGCTCGTAGCCCTACTTCATGCGGTGGTGCATTAACGTCAACGCCTAAATGTTCTTTAGCGACCAGTTCTGCAAGCGCCATACAATCCCCATCAACCGGCACGTATGGCATATCTAAATACTTCTCATACCACATTAGAAAAGCCCCGGTGAGCGCTCAGGTGTGAAAAAGTATGCTACTGCGTGATTGTCTTTAGCGACTTGATTAAAAAGCAATTGGCCTGTCACTTTTTCGTTATTAACACTTAAGTTGCTCAGATCGAATAGCATTTCTGACTCAATATGCGGATCGCTTCTTAGCGTCTGGATGATGCGAACTTTAACGTCACGTCCTCCGTGAACCGCATCTAGCCATTGGCTAAACGTGCGTAACTTACCATTTTCATCCGCAAACTCATGTGAGCCAATGTTGTGTACTGATAAGTTGCCGACAGCCACCTGTCTATCTACATCGTCAGGCAAGCTCAGCTCAAACGGACACGCTTGCCACGTCTTGCCAAATGCGACTAAATCCACTGAGTCATCACACACATAAATTCGCGTTGGCATCTGCGGGTGGTAAATCTCAAGCAAGTTGATTATCGGCTCGTCAGCATTTAACGCCGTGACGTTGCGATTTAAATTATCTGTCGTCATAGCCCTACACTCTCCATTTCACAATCAGCAACCCATGCATCAAGTCCGGTTAGCTCAAACTCCCAACTCGTGTTTACAAAGCGGCACTTACATAAACCATTGATCGGGTCGTTGTAGTTAAAAAACTCCGTACCTCCACCGAGGTTGTCTAGCCAATTTTCAAAGCTCCGTTTATTATCCTTGCCGTTGATGAATAACTTAGCTGAGCGCACTCGAAGCGCCTTGGAGCGTCCCGGACGCTGCTTTCGTAAGCCGTTATCCATTGTCGATTGACGGATATTCCAATCCACGCCGTCTGTATAATTTTCACGTAAGATTTTTACGTAGTCAGGTAATGTTTTCATGGTTCCAATACTTAGAAATCCCTTTTTATAGCCAAAGTTGTATCATCGTTAGCAACATGATTACTTGTGAGCTCTCAAATGTATTTAACAATCGATGATTTTGAAAAAAACGTTAACCCTCTATACAAGCCTTTTTTCGCGTTAACCATCAACCAAGAAATTCCCCAATCTATGGTAGAGATTTCCCAAGCTTATGTAGAAGCTGTGAATTTAATTGGCGAAAGAACGAATCTAAGAAAGGTCATTAAAATTGCTCTTTCAACGACCCCCTTTAACTTTGATTTAATCCGTGCTCATCTAATTTGCGAGACAAAAGGTAACACTTTTCATGTGACGATAGATGACTTCGTGTTTATCGATATTAACAAAATCATTGATTTACCCTATCCTTTAATAGTGGCATCAATTGTTGAGGAGTTTGTCCACTCTCATATGAATATCAAATGCGAGGAACTTGCTGCAAGTGTTGTCGCTTCAATTTGCCCCAACATTAAGTATGAAAACAATCAATACCATGCAGTTTACTAATTGTAGAACTCATTGCTTTTAAATTAGTTGTTAGCATCTTTCCAGATCTGATTTTGTCAGAAAAACAACTGCAATCAACATTGGGTGATGCTGGCAACTCCATCCATAACAACGCTCTTGATGTCTTGTTTTTAACAATATCGCCCTCTTCTTGCGTTAATGTCTCTACTTGTTGCGTCCCATCTGCTCGATAAACAAGAATTGGTTTATTAAGTGGAGCTAAGTGTATCAATTTCCATTTATTCATAAATATAATCCTTAAGCCGTCTGTAAATGTTTAAGCGTCTGTGAAATCTGCCCATTTCTATTCAAATCATCCAATACCACGTCGATAATCATCTGTTTGCCGTCAAATCGTGCGTTCGACTGAGCAGATACCGGCGTTTTCGAGTTGTTTACGATGTTCACTTGAACGCCGCCTGAACCACTAGCCGGTTGCGGCAACGTACCAACATATCCGCCGCTTGCGTAACCACGATGTAAGCGCTCTAAGCGGTCAACACCAATTCGCTTGGTAGCTTCTTTGCTGAACACATACTCACCTTTATGTACGATCCCTGCAGGTTCGTATTTGCCCCCATGGCCTGTGTAACCGCCTCCTGCAAACCCAGAAACAAACCCACCATCAGCAAACATGCCGCTAAACATATTCGCTAGCGGACCCATAATAGATTGCTGAATAGCGATGCGCATCATATCTTTAATGATTGAATCTGCAAGTGATTTAAAGTCAGCTTTACCCGTCATCACAAAATCAACCAGCGCATCTTCCATGCCTTTAAACGCATTACCGACTACATCGCTTACTGATTTGTAGACGTTTTCAACTTCATCAGCATAATTACGTAATCCTTCAAGCGCCCCTAGCTTCCAGTTGGCTTCTAGCTCTCGCTTTGCTTCGTGGTGCTGTCTGACCATTTCAAGCTCAGTATCTAGCGATTCTCTGATTAGCTCAAGCTCTTCATCGGACAGCCCTAACGGTGAGTTACGGCGCGCATCGATAATGTTTCGGTAGCGATCCTCAACGCGTGCTAAGTCACCAATCAGCTCGCGCATGTTATTGCCCTGGCCGTAGGCTTCAAGCTCGCGCATGAACTGCATTTGCGTGATTGTTTGTTGCTCGCGCAAGTCTCGTAACGTTTCTTCTAGCTCAATCTGCTGTTTTGTCTGGTCATACTGCTTCGCAGTTTCTAGTGCTAGTTGTTTTTGCGCTTCGGTGCGGAATTGCATAGAGCCGACTGAAATCTTAGCGAGCAACTGCTCGTGCTCCGTTTCTTTGCCGAGTAGCGCAATGCGCTCGTTTAAGCTACGAATGTAATCTGCGCCAGCGTCCGATCTAGCACCACCACCGCCTTTGCCTCTGCCGCCACCACCTCCGCCACCGCTTCTGCCGCCCCCTGAACTTTTAGGCTTAGTGTTATTTATAATGTTGTCGATGATCTTTTGAGTGCCCTCAGAAACGCCTAAAGATTCAGCGTGTTTAGCAAAGCCCTCATTAATGCTTGCGTATACTCCCGCTTGAACATCAGCAGATACATTACCCTGAGCGAACGCCCTAGCCGCGGCCATTACTGATGCCATTTGCTGAGCTAATAACGCTACTTTTTGACGTTCAATATCTAAATTCCGAATATTATCTAAAGCAGCTTCTCTGGCTTGAGCGTCTTTATCGCGTATCGCGTCTTGTAAATTTCTAAATTCTTCGGCTTCTGCTGAGACAATGCCTGCCATCTTCTCTTGGACATGGTTAGCACCCTCTTGTCTTGCTTGATACTCACCAAGCTGTCTAGCATTCATGCCGATAGTGTCACGAGCTGATTCTAATTTAGCTAAATATTCATCCCACTTAGACATACCTGCTGGTGTAACTAGCCTACTTAATGCTTCGCTAGTTTCTTTAGCCTGTGTTTTTAGATCTTCGTGCGTATTTTTTAAATCTCTAAGGCTTTTTTCTGTCTCAAATGCTTTACTTTTTGCATCAATCAGACTAGCAATAAATTGAGTGTATGAACTGGTTTGTTCGCGGGTCACTCTACCGCTTTCAACCCAAGATTCAATCAGCTGCTTAATAGATTGCTCCATCTGCTCAGCTGTTAAGCTTGTATCTCTAGCTATCTCGATAAGCTCAGCTCTCATCTCCTTGAGTACAGTACCTCGTGAAAAGATGCTTACATCAGGACTTATTGCATTGCTTAAATCAACCCACGCCAATCTGATTTTTTCAGTTTCCTCTTGAAGCTGTCTTGATAGTTCATCTAAATGATGTTGTCTTGAGTATTCGCCAAGCTCTTTAAACTTCTCTACGGCACTATCGACTGAGCGCGACAAGTCATCTAAAGAAACCTTTGCGTTGTTAGTATCATCTTTCATACTAGAAAAAGATACACCAACAGCCATAGCCACGCCTGACAGTACGCTTAAGCCCATAATCACTGGGTGCGCTCTCATAGCATTTAACGCTAAGTTAAGAGCCAATACACCAGTTTTTAAAGCGAATACGCCTGTCTTTAAAGCAAGCACACCTGTTGTTGCTACTGCTAAACTGGTAGTTACGCCAGCTAAGATAATGGAAAACTCCCTAGCGTTGTTATTTGCTACTTTCAGCCCTACCGTTAGCGCCTCAATTGTTTTTGAGTAAATCGGTTGGTATGCTTCACCCATTTTTACAGCTAAGTTATCAGCATATCGAGCCATTGACCCCATTTGCTTATTAGCGTTTTTCATGGACTCTTCATATGCGCCAGCTATCGACTCGCCTTGCTCCATAACGGCATTAACACGAGCTTGCATTTTTTCTTGCTCGCTAAGCTCTGAGGCTGTTACACCTAAAGTTGCTGCAAAGTTTCTGTATGCCTGCTCAAAGTTAACTGTAATACCAATGCCGCGCAAGATTTCGGTTTGCGATGTCTGGACGCCGTGGATCAATCTCTCTAAAGCTTCAGAAGATGAAATATCACCAATGGTCGCAGCGTCTTGCGCCAATCGAGCTAACTCAGTTGCTTTACTTAAGTCCATTTGCGCTTGAATCATGCGCGTGATGACTTGGCGTGACTGTGTCATCGAGATGCCCGTAGCTTCTAACTGTTTTTGAAGTGCCGCTAAACGCTCTTCTGAGTAGCCCGCATTTCTGCCGACTACATTCATAATCAAGCCAATTTGTTCATAACGCCCAGCTGCAAAAGCAGAGTTCTGTATTTGACCCCAAAGCTTAGCAACTGAAACAACGCCAGCTAAAGCTGTCGCCATTTGAGCAACTGAATTAGATGCTTTGCGCATCTGGTCGCCAGTTTTCTTCGCGCTATCTCCAACACTACTAACACTTACTGACGCATCAACACCTGCTTCTTTTAATCGGTCTAATACTACTTTTAAATCTTTCGCTTGTTGCTCAGCAGTGCGACTATCAATAACAATCGATAAACGTGATTCTTGCGCCATTTGTTTCGCCCATAAAAAAAGCCGCCCCGAAAGGCGGCCAATTACTTCTTTGCGTGGTCTATCTTGGTGATAGCACCTCGCCATTTATCTCTAAGTGTTCTACTCGTTGCGTCTGTTTATTAACTCGGCAAATCACTACGGTGTCCATCTGTACGCCAAAAGCATTAGGCATTTTCAGCCCATCTTCTCTGCGCCACAAAAAACCATACACACGGTCAGTTTCTTGTGCCTCTTTAAATGGTATTTTTACTAAATCACGATTAATTGATGCTGATTTAATCGCATTGTCACAAAGCGCATGCGCATCCATGTCGGTAAACGTATCGTCACTGCTTGTAAACATCGATACGCCAAAAAAAGCTATCACCGCTACCATAATTGCTAATACAACGCCATAGGCAACGGGTGAAGTTGATTTGTCCTCAATCGTTACGCTGTTCGCTTTATCTAGTACGCTCTGTTTAATCGCTTCCATTTGTCCTTGTTGCGATCGTTTAAAGATGACTGAACTTGTTTTAGCATTATCAGAAAAAAACTGAATATTACCTCTAGCAAATACATGTGGTGAAACCCACTTGACCTTAGTAATCTTATCTAGCGAAATACTAACTACTCCTTTCGCACCAAAGCCTGTATCCTCTACACGAACACCACTCTCAGTTAAAGTTATTTTTGCATTTAAACCCTGCACTTCCATTGCTTTACTCTCCTTTTCAATGGAAGAATAGTAACAATTGAAACTATCTAAGGCAAGCTAGCCGTTAATATCTGAGACCACACTGCTCCATATTGACTCAACGTTTTCTTGCTTCTTAGGCTTGTCTCCATCTAAGATTTCAGCATCTAATGCAAATAAGTAAATATCTAGCTCCTCGCGCGGCAATGGTGACGGGTAAGCGTCTAGCACTGCGGTGACGTCTGCTGCTGACAACGGCAGTGGTACACCACCACTCATGCTGACAATGTATTGCCGAGAACGACTAACGATTAAAAAAACCTCGATAATGTGGTTTGTAATCGCATCGTTCTCAGGCTCTTCTCCTACTTTTTTTGACTCCCACCTAAAGCGGGCTAAGACTTTCCCAATCGCTCCTGTACACGATTTTTAGCATCATCGCTGATACGCAATGATTCAGCTAACAACCATACAGCTAAGTCTTGATGGTCTGGGTTTGACAAAATCGCCGTAGCGTCTTTTGCCGAGTATGGTAGCTCTTCGCCACTCTCAAGCTTCACGCCCTGCCAATCAATTACGATAAGCTCACCAAGCACCTCATTACTGATCTCTGCTTCCGTCTTACCTTGACTTAATGCGCTCACATTACCACTGTTATATAAGCCGAATACTTGTGATTGCCTATCTCGCTTGGCTTGTATTCCAACTTGCACGAATCGATGAGTGATACCACGAATTAAGAACTTTACACCCTCTTGGTACTCAACCCACTCTTCTTGCAAGTCAGGCTGTCTTGCTTTGAGTGATGATGATTTAACAATAAACGTCATTTCGCCCCCTAAGCTGTAACGGATAAAATAGGCTTATCCATGCTGTCTGGCGCATCGACAGCAATGTCATATGGCGCTTTCACTGGGTCAGTATCACCGCCAAATGTCTTGCCAACCTTAACCACTGTGCCGACAAAGTAATCTTTACTACCATTCGATAGGGTCACGCAAAACGCGTAATTATCGTTGTCCTCTGCTTCACTTGCGATCATAAGTTGCTGACCTGCGTCATTTTCATCGAGCGCGCACACAACGGACACTGTAATACCAGCTCGCGCACCCTTAATCATGCTGGTGTTGCCGCTACATAGGTTGGTAAATGAGCCTGTGTTGCGTGTAATTTCAAGACCATCTACTGATTCAAGCTCTCCGACCTGAGTAAATGTCAATGCGCCAAAACCAGCCGCATCGTAAGTAGCAGGAAGACTTGCGGATACCGACAAACAAGTGCCTGTTGATTTGATTTTTCCCATTTTGTAACCTCATATAAAAAAGCCCTGTTGCGGGCGGAAAAAAACCACCTCGAAAGGTGGTTAGTAAATAAATCGATAGATCATGCTGCTGCCCCTGGATAAACAAACAGCAATTGAGCGTGTAAGATTGCGCACGCTTAAACTAATCATCTTTCGCTTCGTCTGTCTTTCCCACATATTTCTTAACTGGCCTATCTAACGCAATTGGCTCTTCAACTTCTTCCAAAATGCCGTGCTTTAAATAAGCGTCTACCAGAGCTTTAGGAAATCTTGCTTGCGCGCGATCGCCTACCTTAAAGCGGCCAAAGTTGTTTGTTGCATTTTTAATAAATTTTAATTTGCGAAAATCCATAATCACCACGTCATAAAGTAAATTAACACATTCGCCTGGCTGTAGCCCTTTGAGTCGCTCGCATTCACCACCTTAGCTTCTCGGCAAGCTAGCCCGTCTGACTCCCAAAACTGGAAATGCTCAATTAATTTATCCACCAATTGAATCAAGGCAAGCGTTGGCGCTTGGCTGTGCGTCTGGTCAAAACACTGGATAATAATATGCCCTGGTATTCTTGTTGTTCTCTTACATAAACCATCAACAACAGGGCTAGCAGTCTCAATTGTCAGCCTACACCACAAGCCATCGCTAGGCGCTTTAAATCGAACAACGGGGTTTTGATAGTCAATGCGGTCTTGCGCAATGCCGTTAAACGCCATCATTTTTGCGATAACAATCGCTCTTAATTGTTCGTACGTCATGATTTGCTATATTTCGCCCTAATTCCAGCAAAAGCCGGACCATAAACACCGATAGGCGCTTGCGCTGAGTGTCCATTTTCAAGACGCTCAGCATAAGGTAAGTTATTTTGAATCGTGATGCTGGCATAAGGCTCATTCGCTTCGCCAGCAATGATTTCTAGGCCGGCCGCATAAGATTTAACATTAAGCGAACCCTTAGGTGGCTCACTCGCACTACCTTTGCCAAGCGTCATATCAAAGCCGTAGTCAGCACTATTAACAGTAACACGGTGATTAGAACGATAAGCGCCATCACGCACAGGTGAACCGCTAATCACAGCTTGCAACGCCTCGGTTGCAATTCGTGTACGTGTTGCCGCTAAGTCCTTTTCGAGAACTCGCACAAACTCAACTGGGCTTTTATCCCACCCCATCACACTCTCCGTAACTGAATAGTCCACGTTACATTAGCCGGGTCTTTGCTTACATGAATTACACGATATTTAATACCGCTATGCTCGATGTCATCATCTACTTTAGGTGTTTTGCTCACTTCTGCTTGTAGCGCTGTAAGCTTCACGTCTGTGCGTAAAATGCCTAAGGCTTCTGACGCATGAATGCCAAAGCTGCCGAACACACCACGACCTGAATAAATAACGGTTTCGCCCGGTTGCGTTTGGCTAATCGGGTCTGCCACGCCTGTAGCTTCAAAGCGACTGCCGGTGAACTCGCTAACCGCATCTGCCAAATCGTCATTAAACGCTTCAGCGATGTCGTCAGAAATTTCGTCTCTCATCAGATCCTCTTAAGCAAATGTACACTAGTAGATTTAAGCCACGGCTTAAGCATTTCTAACGCTAAATTTTCACTCGCTGATAGTTGTTTATAGTTATGGCTAAACGTCTTTGATACAGCAACGTCACCGGCATTAACTGATTTACTTGTTACGCCGTGCTCGATTTGCTTATATACGTTGCCAATGGCAATATCTTTAATCAACTCAAGCGCCGCAAGCTTCCATATTTCAGGCATAGGCTCAATATCAGGCAATTTACGGTTCGTCATCCATACGTTAGCCATCAATACTGCTCTGCTTTTAGATACCGCCTTATCTTGCCACCACTCGTCATCGTAAACAGCATCTACATCATCAACGCTAACGTACTCTTCCATTAGTTAGCTCCTAACAAAGCCAATAAATCATCACGCTTGGCATTACTTGGAATTTCAACGCCACGCTCAATTAACGCATCTTTAAGCTGCTTAACATTCAATTGGCTGTAATCATCTGTTTGTGCCGCTGCTTTTTGTTGCGCTTTACGGATACGGTTAATTTGAGCTAACGTTAGTTGCTCGCCATATTTAATATCACTCATTACTTTAGCTCCAAAAAAACGGGGCAAAAAGCCCCGTGGTGTGTTTACGCCCCTTTGATTTTTAAGAAAGCAATTGGAACGTTTTTACGGTCTACGACACGCTTCCAGTTGGTGGCTTTACGTAAGTCTGCAAGCAACGGTGATAGCTCGTCAACGCCCGTATCAGCGCCTGAACGGCCATTTGTGTTAGCACGCTTAGAAATATCATCGCCAGTGAATTGATAACCGAACGGGTGTAAAATCCAAGTCTTACGCTCCCATAAGGTTTCAACGCCACCGCCGTTGCCTGCGCGCGCGTCTCGTTCTAGCTCAACAGGAACTAAAGGGCTGCCCTCGCCATAGCCAAAAGCACCAGCGCCAAATAAGATGGCAGTAGTGACAATTGGTGATGAGCTCTCAGACTGAACAGCAGGCATTGAGTCATCAACGATAATTCGCTGTCCCATAAATGTAGGGATAGTTAAATTACCTTGGCTGTCAGGGATAAAGTCGATATCTTCAGCGTCAATCATCTGCTTATAAACAAGCGAGTGGACTGCGATAGCTGATAACTGACCAAATGCGTCACCTAAGGTAAATACCGCTGATGTAAATGCCTTACGTGACCATAATTCATTTGAGCCATCAAACACCATATCGCCATCATCATTCGCCTCATTGTCGGCTAGTACGCCTACAGCAGACGCAATAATACGACGCTGCCATTGACGCTCCCAATAAGTGCCAAAGCGATTGCGGATACGTTGCATTGGCTCGGAGCCCGCTAGCTCAACGACTAAATCAGCAGCAGAGTAACCTTGGTTTAAATAGCTAATGCGTGCCTTTTGAAGTCCAGTGCCTAGCTTATGAGCAGAAGCCATATCAGCTGGGTCATCATTTGAAGCGTTAGGTTCAACAGAGGCATCAAGATCACGCCAGAACGGGATTTGGATTTCTTGACCGCCAGTGTTTGCTTTTTGGTCTAGCATTTCATTGCGCACAACAACGCCAGATTCAAATAAAGCGGTTTTTTCGGGCGAGTTTACTGCCTGATAATCAGCGTAAACCTCGGGGATTACTACATCGGTTAAACGAGTTGTTGCCATGTTCATTCCTTTTAATTTGCAGCGTCACGCAATTGGCGGTAATTGTCAGGGTTTTCCCGATACAGCTTTATGCGCTCAGCTTCAGTTAATTCACTAAATTGTTTCTTGCTTCGTCCGCCGTTATCGCCTGTTGGTCCAGTGCCTTGCGCCCTTGGCCACAAGTGTGGTGCGATTTCTCGTAACGACTCCACCCATTCAAGCGGTGATAATGGAGTTTTGCCGTCTTTGCTATAGATAACTTCGCCATCTTTTGCAAAAGCAACGGCTTCACCATGTTCGTTTAATTTAAATACGCTTCTTGATCGCAAGATAATGTCATCTGCCGCTTCAGGTAATGCGCCAGCTTTAACCGCTGCTTCACGAATCGCATCAGATAAGACCTTGTCTTTAAACTGATTTGCGAATTGCTCAGCTTGCTCAGCTCGGCTAATTGCTGCTTGCAACTGTTTATCATAATCACTGCGTAAACGCTCAGTGCGACGATTAACTAACTCATCGATTTTGCCCTCGGCAATTAAACGAGTCTCTTCGTCTTCGCTCGCTTTAGACAGCAGCAGCTTAACCGCCTCAATATCTAAGCCATCAAACTGATTCTTTAAACTCTCAAGCTCACCCTTAGTGGCTTTAATCGTGCCGAGTAATTCGGAGTTTTTTGTTTTTAAGCCAGCCACCTGCTTATCAAACTCCTCTTTCGCTTTTGCAGATAACGCCTCCTTGAGTGCGTTGGTTTGCTCATCAGTTAACTCAATATCAAGACTGGTCAAATCTAAATTATCAAACATAGTTATATCCCCTTAGGACGTAGTTTCTGCTACCTTGTAGCCACAAAAAAGGCCTCATCCTTAATGAAGCCTAAAAATTAGTCGCCGAATACGGCTTTAAATGTCTCTGCGTCTCGCTTACGTAGCTCTTCAAGCGTGTATTGCTTACCTAATGGGTCAGCAAATCTATCAATTGATAGTTCGCCTTTCTTGTACAGCTCATAGCGAGTCTTCCCAAGCCACTGCTTTTGAAATGCTGCGTCTTGATTTTTAAACCACTTTGCGTAGGTTGTCTTTGCTTGCACTTGCCCGACCTTAAGCCCAGCGTCTTCACGCTGCTTCTTGGTCATGTCATCAATGCCTCTAAATCGGTAGCTACCGTCACGCTTACGTACCTTAAGCGCTCGAACAAATGGACGGTTGCCGACAATGTCACCATCAAAACTAGGGCTATATTGGCAACGACAGTTAGGGTGAAGCGTTGCGGGTGGCTTTTTGTCGTCTAGTTTGTAAACTGCCCCATCAAGACTAGCGCAAGCTAGGCACGTTCTTCCCTCAAGCGTAGCAACACGCACCACATACTTAACGCCTAATTTCTTATAGGTTTCTTCATAGGCAATGTTTGATAGGTGATTACGTAACGTTCTAACCACACGCTCAATGGATTGCCGAGTTAAGTTTGTTAAACCATCTTTGTGATTAAGCGCTTGCGTTCCGATAATATCTCTAATGACTTGAGCGTTAGTTTTACCTGACTGAAAGCCTTGCCGCATCGTTGCGTAAATACGCTCTCGTTGACTTTTAGAAATGCTCGACAGCATATCATCAACAAACTGCCCCACGATTGGTTCTCGCTTTACAGCGACTAAAACAGCTTCTGCGCTTACATTTACTTTGGGCAAGCTATCAAACGCTTGGCTCATTGTTTTGCTCATAAATGACGTCTCATGGTCCGCTAAACCAATCGCCGATTTATCCCATTCAGATTTAATGATCTGATCAAGCATGGTAGCCCAGTTGTCGATTTCCGCTTTAAGTGCTTTTAATCGTGGCGTAGTGTATTTGCCTTGAGTAAAGGCAGTAATTTCATTTACACTTAACCGCTCAAGCTGCGCTACAAGCTTTGATACTGCTTGCTCTGCCAAAGCGTCTACTTTCTCCTGAATACCCTTTATTACAGCGGTCGATGCTCGGTAATTGTGCGCTGTATGCTGACTAAGTGCCGCAATAATTGCACTTTGAATGCGCTTTAAATCATTACTCATAAACTATATTGCCTGGGTTCTCTATGCGTAAAGCCTCTTGGTTATAGTCATGCTCTGGTATCTTGCCGGCAGAAAGATAAGTCCAGTACGTCTCCCAGCTAACACCACCAGTAACAACGGCTTGCTGTATCTGCGCTAATGTGTGTGGGTTAACTTCAGGTATCTCAAAATCAGGATTCACGCTAAAGACAATATCGCCTTTAAAGCCAGCCCACTCAGCGGCGTATTGGAGTGCTTTTTTTAGCGCTTCGGCAACCGTGATAACTATCACATGCAAGGTTGCGTGTTGGTCTGCTTGGCGTGCTCTACGTGCCTCACCTGATTCAACGCCAGATACATTCATGACTTTTGCGCCGGCTTCTAATGCTGCGCTCTTTTGGTCTTTCATCGCTTGCCTAACCGCCTCGATGCCTGCGCCGTGAAATTCAAGGTAACCACATGCGCCATTCTCGCCTAAATCCCACGCCGCTGATGGACCAGTTACCGACAGCTCAACATCAGTACCTAAGCCAGATACCCACGGCTGCGGATGGCTCGTATAATGCAAGCTTGTAAAGTAATCTGCGCTCAGCTGATATGACTTAAGCGCCGCTCTTGCCATAGATAGCAAAGGCACTTCATCAACATCAGGGGCGTTATCCGTTGAACCACAATATACGATCGGCAAATACGACAAACCACGCAATAGCCTACCTGATGAATCGCCTACGCCTAACGGTCGCACTTCCTCAACAACGGCATTATTCTCATCAAATACACCGCTATGAGCAATGCCGTCAATCATCTTAAATACTCGGTACACACGCACTTTATCGTGTGAATACTCATCTTCTGGATTCTTGTCACGGAACTCAGTAAACACAGCTAAAGCTAAGTCATAACGACCATTAATTAACTGCTTCTTCCAGTTGATTGCGCTCGTTGCGGCATAAGTTGAAAAATAAGGTAGCCCTTGATTATCAACATTCACAACTAACGGTATCCTACCATGTGAAATGACTTGGCTCACCATGCGCAAGAACAGTTGCTTTAAACCAAATCCATCACCAGTCGCATTTTCAACCATGTATGACAACGCTTCTGGTAGTTCGATTTCTGGATTAAGTCGTGATGCCATTCCCATCATTGAGCGCAAGCTATCACGCACCCAGTGTTCATACTGAGCACGTGCTTTATATCCGTCAAATAAATACCGATTGCTTGGATCAATTCTTTCGGCCTGTTCCATGCCAGATGGCTTAGGCAAGTATTTGTTTTCTTTCTTGATACTCTCTTCGCCACTGATTGCGTCATCAATCATCTCCCACTCGGGCAAATGCTCAATGTACTGTGGGTGCTGTGTTGTTACTGACATTTAACTCAATCCTTTAACTTTTCTCACACCGCTTCTGTATTGAGAAATCGGCCATTCGCGGTCAATGCAATAGCCGATTGCCGTTGTAATGTGCTGATACTGATTTGTCTGATCCTCTTGGAACGTTGAGCCTTTTTGTAATTGAACGGTGCTCAAGCCTTTATCACAATAAGGCGCAGTCGCTGGATTAACAAATAGGCTTATGTTGCCGTCAGCAGTTTTAATCTTTGCTCTTACAGCGTTTTGCCTATCTTTAATCGATGGGTGCGCGCGCTTTACTTTGCGTGTGAACTGCCAACCGTGATCTCTTAGCACTGTTTCGATATCCACATAATCAGACGCATGGCCATGTTTTTCACCTGCGCGACCTGCTGGGTCACCGTAAATCAACACATGCTTATTTTTGTGGTCTTTATATTTCTCCACAAACTCAAGCGCTGATTGTTTCGATATCGCGCTACTTAATACAATTTCATCTAACAAATATAAGCTATCACCACGCCTAACACCGATCGCACTGGATAGCGGTGTATAGTTTTGGTCATGCATCCACATTAGTTGTTCATGTGGCTGAATGCGCTCTGACGTGTGATTGTCTTTGCTGTAATCCTCGTAAATCCTACCGCTTGCTGTCTCAAATGAAGCCTGAAACTCCTGACGATACTGTTTGGCTGACATTGAGCGCTTAACCGCTGCAATCACGTCAGGCGGTAATATCTCGGATGATTTCCAATGAAACACCGCAAAATCAGGATTTAAACCAGCTTCCGCTATTTGGCATAAATCGTAATAATGATTCAAGCCGTCAGGCACACCTAATAACCAACACCACGCACGATAATCAGGGTCAGTTGGATTAACTGTATTTAATGCTGGGTAAATATTCGATTCCCACGCGTCTGGCTTAATGTCTGCAAATTCATCAATACCGCCCCCTTTCCACGGGATACCCTCAATACGCTGTGGCTTATCTAACCCAATAACGTGTATCTCACTACCATTCGGCAAATAAATGATTCGGTCTGATTCGCTCGGGCGCTTTGGGTGTATTGTCGATAGCGTAAATGCTTTTAAGTCATCCCAAAATATCTTTTTCGCTTGGTCATGCGTAGGCGCTGCTGCAAAATAAGCGCCCACCACGCGGTTAGCTTGTTTAACTAAGAATCGCTTAAACCGCTCTGTCTTCCCTGATCGTCGCCCTGCTGGTACTAATGGAAACCGAATACCGCTCGGCACAGCGTCTACTAAATCGAGCTGGACTGGGTGGTCTTTCAATGGATACCACCGCGCTAATTGTCGATCTAAAATTAAGTTGCCTGTTTTCATGACGGTAGGTTTTCAATTAAATCCGAAAGCAGCTCGGTAATATCTCCTGAATCGCCTGTCTTTTTAATCATCTCAGCGCGCTTAGCTTCTAAGTCACCAATGCGACCTAATAAGCGGTTAATGATGTCCTCGTAAGGTCGTCTTGCTTTTTGTATTGATGTTGTTTTCGATCTGCCTTGGTGATTAGATGTTGTGCTTTGCGTTGTTGTATCTAAATCCAGCCCGCCATTTTCTTCTGCGTTACGCTGAGCAATCAACGCGCGCCTTAATTGCAATCGCGCAATCTTAATCGCATCATCTAAGCCGCCAATCTCGATTTCTTCCCACATCGCTTTTTCATCTTGCGATATCGCATCCGAATATATACCGTGCGTCCTAGCATTCTGATTGCCTTTATGCGTAATAGATGCCCTACCGCCATGCATTCGGCATCTGCCGTTTTCCATTGCGTTGTTTTTACACGGCTGGCCGCTGCGAGTTTTTGCACCACAGAGCGCCATACATCATTACTCCTTGCATGGGGTGTTTTTAAATAAGCTCATAACGCCTTGATATCCTTTACAAATCCTAGGAATGTAGGATATGATCTAAATTCAATTGGTTTAAACTTAAAGAGGTTTTATGAAAGTCATATCTATTACTGACGTTAGTCAAATCAAAACACCCGTCTTAAATGATGATGGTATTTCTATCAAAGGCTGCAACTACATTTACGCACCTAAAGGACAAGCGGGCGAATATGCCGAGCTTGCAGTTAACTTGTATCGTGGCTGCTCTCATGCGTGTGCGTACTGCTATGTACCAGCGATTACTCGGCAAAGACGAGTAGAATTTAATAAAGGTGCTGTACCGCGAAATAACATCATTCATTTACTGAAACGAGACGCGGCGAAATACAAAGCCTTAAACGTCCAAGGTCAGGCCATGTTAAGTTTTACATCCGACCCATACCCGCAAGAGCATCATGAAACCACCCGTGATGCTCTTTTTGTTTTAAGGGATGAAACTGATTTAGGTTTTTGTACGCTTACTAAAGGTGGTACACGCGCTTTACGAGATCTTGATTTATTTAGACCCGATAAAGACGCATTCGCTACCACAATGACCAGCCTAGATGAATCCTTTCAGCGTAAATGGGAACAAGGCGCGGCTAGTCCGTCTGATCGAATTGAAGCGCTTAAAGCATTCCATAACGCGGGTATCTTTACTTGGGTTAGTCTTGAGCCTACGCTAGATATTGAATCTTCACTTGCGATTGTTGACGCTACGCATGAGTTTGTAGACCTATATAAAGTCGGACGTGCTAACTATCTACCCATGACCAAAACAACGGACTGGGAATATTACACGCACCGAATGATCGATAAATTACAAGCGCTTGGTAATAAACATTACATTAAACAAGACTTGCAACCGTATTTACCTGATGGCTACCACAATCCGCTAAGGATTCCTCAGCATCACTAAGCAAAAAGTAGTAATAGCGCATTCCTGAACCGGTTCGGCCTTTTGCTATCCTTGTCTTAATGACATGCTTTTGAAGTCTCCTAGCGACTTCGTCAATCACCGCCACGATCAATTCATCATGAATTAAAGAAGCTCGTTTCAATATGTGCGACTTTAGCCCCGTTAAGCTTCTTAAGCCTTTACTGATTCTTCCCATTCGCAGATCCATTGCACTGCCGTCAGTGATAATGAATGCAACTCTACCTGCTCTCATCTGGTGAATCGATATGTAATCTAGAATGTTATAGGGTGAGCCGTACGCGTCGATATCAATGATGTTGTATGCATTTAAATCTACGAGCCTAATCGCCTTGTCTGCATCGCCACAAATCGTTTTACGCTCATCAAAAAACTTGCGTTTATCAATGCCTAAATAATCGTTAGCTTTGTGCCAAACATCGCGATACATCTCACCTGCGCCACAAAATACTTCTAAGACGCAAGGGTCAGAGATATCATTTAACGCCTCATGCCTAATATCACGTTTTGCCGTGATGGGCGCGTTATCTGTTTTCTTGCCCTGAAACTTACTCATCTACCCACACTGACGCGTTGGCGTAGCGCTCAACCACTTCTGTGATTTCATTGATAATGTGTATTTTGTCCTCAGGGTCAAACTTAACTTTAATCACTTCAAGCGCATCTTCAATTTCAATGTCATCATCAATACGAATGTCTGCGGTCTCATCGAAGAGCTTCGCCATTTCGTCCCCATCGAAGCCAAGCAAATCCAAATCAAAGCCTAGATCGCCTAACGATTCCATTTCGAGCTTTAGTAACTCTTCATCCCACCCAGCATTTAACGCCAACTTGTTATCTGCAATGACGTAGGCCTTTTTCTGCGCTTCGGTTAAGTTACTCAGTGTGATAGTCGGCACTTCCTCAAGCCCTAATTTACGCGCTGCCAATACTCTGCCGTGACCTGCAATGATTCCGCGATCCTCGTCAATTAAGATTGGGTTAGTGAAGCCAAACTCTTCAACGCTTGCGACAATCTGGTTTATTTGCTCGTCACTATGCGTACGACTATTGTTAGCATAGGGTGTTAGCTCATTAATGCGTAAATAGTTAACCTGTAAGTTTCTTTTCATATGTCACACTAAATTAATTTACCTAGCTAAATTTGTCCTACTCGCTCTTTTCTACACGCATAAGCTCTACACTGGTCTTTTTGCGCATGAAAACCTGTCCTCACTGCCACCAGTCCTACCAATCAGCACGAGTAACCTACTACGTCAAAAACGGTACGCGAGTATTCCCACGCAACGGCAAAACATTTACTATGTTGCGCTGTGGTTGTGAACGGACAATAAAAAAGCCCGATTACCGAAGTAACCGAGCTTGTGATATCCAACACGTAGCTAAGCAAGAGGTGTCGGACTAAGGAGCAATGTAGAAGACGCAACCCTCCCACCTGTATTGTCACAGTTTATGAAGCAGTTTTCAAATAGCTAATGTCACAGTTCTGCGACAAAATTAACATTAACGACTACCTCGTGAGCCTGTACCAGCTGTCGCCCCCTTGTTTGTCAGGCCTTTCTATCGTCACTGTGCCCAGCTCTTCCATTAGCTCTAGCACTCTCCGCACTTGCTGTCTGATCCTGTCCCTTTCCTTTGGCGTGGGACTGTTATTTATGTAATCGACAAAGTGACGCATTTTAAATCTCTTGTCAGGAAACGAGCTTAATAAATTAATCACTTCCCTACCGTAATCCATATGCTTCCTCTAAACTAGCTTTTAATCGGTCAAGGCTGCGCTCAAAATCATTTAAAGATATTTTCAATTGCCAAGCGATTTTGCGGTATCTCTCTCGTCTGCGATACCCTCGATACTCGCCCCTCCTAATGTATTCGTACATCAACACCAGCTGGTCTTGGCGTGCTCGTTTCTGATACCAGTTCTCGACAAATCGGTACAGCTCCCAGTTAATCGGTGCGGGTCTTTCTTCACCAGGCCATACAGGCGGGCAATACTGCAAAGCTGATTTGTAAGGCAAGGGGCTTCCGTCATCGCCCGTGTGTGAGCCACGTACCCAGTTCCAAATTAAGTCCTCTGCCGTTAATGCCATTTTTACTCCTAAAAATAAACGCCCAACCAATAACCGCCATGTAGTTTTGGCTTAAACAGTGTGAATTTTTTGCTTAATTCTTCGTCAATTTCATAATCAATCGACTTGTAGATATTCTTCTTATTAGCGTTGCTATCTTTAGTTTCGCCACATACTTCAATTAAGTTTTCGCGCAGTAAGTCAGAAATTGAGCGGTACACTTGCGAGCTATTCGCGCCAATTTGCTTAGCAATCTGCGGCACAGTAAGCTTTTCACGCTCTAATGCGCCAAGGATCATTGCCCTAAGGCCTGAGACTTTTGTCTCAATATACTCATCGTTAATCGCATATACATTCACCAGCACACCGCTCTTTGTTTGAATGCGCTTTGCAACTTTGATGCCCCCTTTTTTATGCAAGGAACTTAACGCTGAGCTTACTCTCTTGTTTGGTTCGCCCAGGACATCAGCAACCTCTTGTGAAGTCGCAGCACTTTGTCTTACAGCTTCTAGTACGTCATCAGAAAACGTAACAGTCAGCTTCTTACCTGTCGCCTGATATACTCTAGCCCTACCTTGATTGCCAACGACTTTGATGTAATCGTCTTGCAGTAAACGAGTGATTGACGGGCTTACTGCGCCCGGACCAATCCCAATAAGATCGGCAAGCTGCTTTGTTGTTAGTTTTTCTTTGCTTAAAAGCTCGATGATTTTTTGACTGACTTTTTTACTCATTTCTTAATTTCCTGAATCTCAATGCCCAAATTGGCTAGCATTAAATGACGCTTAGCTTTATACAGCGCAGTCTTTACTCCTTTTACGTCCTCGACTACCTGCAAACCGTCATGGTCTTTGTAGACAAAGTCGGCATAATATTTCATAGCGGGCGTTGCTCTTTTAGCGTCTGAGTATTTCACACCGTCAGCTAAGACAAACGGCACTTGTAACTGTAAGTCGCTTATCTTGCCAGCCTTTTCAAGCAATTTGAGGTCTAGGTATCTGCGATATTCAGCTTGTGAATCGAATGTATGGCCGTCATACTTAACTTTTTTATTGCCGTACTTACGCCTTTTCACGCCAATTACTCCTTACTTTTTCCCACATGGCGCGATCACCGTCATCGCCTAAATACCTATCTTTCCTGCCCTCGGCTCGTGCGTTGTCATCAAGCGTAAAGGCTTGCTCTATCTCTTCCTTAAGGATCGCTTGAATGCCCCTTGTTAACTCAGGCCACGCTTTGGCTAAACTGTCAGCAAAGAAAAAAGCTGACGCTGTTTTTCTGCCTAGGTAATATCGAAATGCAGCGATTAATAATTCGCGTTTGTTGAAATGATTTAAATAGCTCATGGTTTACTCCTTGAATCCTGAATACTTTGCTTTCGTCTCAACTTTGCCAAACTCCGTGCCAATGGCTAAGTTCTTAAATGTGCTTCTAGCACCATCAAAAGCAAGGCCAATAACACCTGTTTCACCTTGCCTGTTAAGCGCTACATTCACTTCACAAATACCTTTATCTTCCGTATCTGGGTTGTATACCTCATCTCGGTAAATCATCAGTGCTACGCTACAATCTTGCTCAATCGAGCCTGAGTCTCTAAAGTCGGATGGTAAAGGGCGCTTGTTGTTTCTTTGCTCAACACCGCGGTTTAATTGCGACAAAATCACAATAGGGATATCCATCTCTAATGCCAATGCTTTGATTGAGCGCATAATGCCCTCAATCTCGCTATTCCTGTTATCACCAGTGCCGCGCATCAATTGAAGATAATCGATATAAAGCACATCTAAACCGTGTTTTCGCTTCATGGCTCGTGCCTTGATTCTTACGTCCATAGCAGTAAGCCCGCCTTGGTCATCAATGTGCAAATTAAGGTCTTGCCCTATCTCAGTTGCTATCATTACTCGCGTCCAATCGTCCTTTTTCATGGTTTTAGGATTTAGCAAAGCTCCTATTTCAATTTGACCTAGTCGTGCAACGTTACGATCCATTAAGTCGCGTGTTTTCATTTCTTGACTGAGAAAAAGCACATTGTCTTTTTTTGATTGATTGATTGCGATATTCATCGCTAAGCTCGTCTTGCCGCTCTTAGGTCGACCAGCAATAATGATGATTTCGCCCCCTCTAAAGCCGCCTGATAACTTTTTATCTAAATCCGTGTAGCCTGTTGGGAAGTAAGTGCCACCGTCACTTTGTAGCCTTTTCTCAAGATTTTTAAAGTAATCAAGCATTGCGTCCGACAATGAGATAGGCTCATTTTTTTCTGTAACGCCCATGATTTTTTCAATTCTTGCCTGCGCTTTATCAGCAACCTCTTTGATGTCGCCTTGCTCTAAGCCTTCACGCAACTCCTCAGCAACAACAGCCAGTCCTCTACGCTGTGAATTTTCACGCACGAGTTGAGCGTATGCTCCGATATTTGCAATGCTCGGTGTGCTAGTCACTAACTCAGTCATGTAAGCTAAGTCAGCTTCGCTTTTTAACTCGTCATTCACAGTTAACGGATCAACCGATTTGTTTTCGTGAATCATGTTGTAAATCGCTTTGTAGATTCTGCGGTTTCTACCATCGCTGAAATCCTGAGTCTGCAAAAACGAAACCTCGTCAAAGGCATCTGGCTTCATCAGTAAGCCACCCAATACTGACTGCTCTGCTCTTAGTGACATTGCACAATACCTCCGTGTAAGTTATTCGCTTGCTTGCCCTCAGTTGCTAGGTAGTATTCACCCTCTCTGCTGATAGCCCATAGCCTGTACCAGTTGCTGGTTACGCAATTTAAAAAAGCTTTACGCCAATCAACGTATCGTTTTCTTGTATCCACTTCGGTGTATCTTCTCCTGAACTCAAGCCAGCAAAGATTTAAGTAGTCAACAGGCAAGCCGACTTTCTCTGCGTAGTTGAAAACAGGTTGGTAATCAGATATTGGTTTTTCTCCTGATTCCTGACATCTTTCGATAAACCTAGCAAAAGTGATTGATGAGCTTCTTTTTGGTTTAGCAGAAGATTCAGTTTTAGATTTTTCAGAAGCGTTAGCTTCGGGGTGGTGAGTACGCTCAATTTTTTGAGCGCTATCTCTCTGTATCTCTTTCTGTTCTTTATCTGTATCTATGCGTGTACCCGATTTGGGTACCGTTTTGATACCGATTTGGGTACCGTTTAAGTTCAAATCGGTAACCGTTTCCGAATCGGGTACCGTTTCCAATTCGGGGACTGTTTCGATATCGCTTAAGTCTTGGTTTTGATTTAAATTGACCTCACATATTTGATATCTAATCCACTTTGAACGACCACCATTGCCCTCTTTTTTAATCCAACCTAACTTCTCTAACTCAGCTGTTATTGCTGATATTCTTGCTAACTGATAGCCCGTTCTCTCAGCAATCATTTCTCGGCTAATTGCTGATACGTTTGTGTTCTTTTTGCGCCATGACAGTATGGCCATGAGTACTCTTATCTGTCTAAGCGTGAGCCTGTCATCTTGAAGTATGTCAAAAGGCAAGATAATAAAATCAGGGTTGTACTTGGCTTTCATTTGATTAGCTCTTGAAGTTTGGCTGTTCATTGACTATAATTACTCCGTTACTTTGTTAGTTTTATCTAACTCGTTTTCCGCTTCATCACCGAAGCGATACGCATTAACAAAGCGGGCGATCGGCACAATTGCCCGCTGATAATGCTCCTCAATTTCTTTAGTCCATAAGTTCTTTCTTAACAATTGCGCTCTTGCGTAATCCACTAATTCCCATTCCTTGGTCCACCATTCAATCTTTTCGCCTCTACGGCCTGTATCATGCTCTCTGTGGCACTCAGGGCACGCAGGGAACGTTAAGCTATCACAAGCCTTGATAGCAAAGCCTTTGGTTGCGTTAACGTGGGCGCATTGTGACGGTGCGGACTTACCGCAGATAGCACAATCTAAAGACGCGACATTACGTCTGTGCTTTTCGGATCGCATTCTATTTTCTTTTGGATACATCATCTATCTACCCAGTGACGTAGGTGACCACTTAACACCCTGCTCATCGCCAAAGGCATGAATAACGGCGATTAAATCGGTCATTTCTTTGATATTCATTTTTGATGTGCGCTGACCTAAAAGAACGACACCGCCCTCGAAGCCCTGTGAAATGCGGGTTTCTTGCTTTAGCGATGCTGACGCTACGTCTTTCCAGTCTTCTGGCGCTAGCTTGGTTTTCTTGCCGTTAATAACCCATTCAACCTGTTTGCTTAAATCGTTTAAGCAAGACCACATTAAGTTGTTTTGGTCAATCGTACGAGTACGCGGAGTGATAACAACACGATAGCCCTCGGGCGCTTCTTGAATTGCTTTGATAGCATTTGCACGCGCGCTATCGTGTGCTAAATAAAAAACTTGTTTGCTCATTAAGCTACGTTTTTCCTTTGGATCATTTCTTCCATGACATTCAGATTTGCTTCTTGCATGAGGTACTGAATGACTACCCAGTTTCCAACAGCGCGACACCAATCATTAACTTTGTCGAGTGGTAAATCCCTACGCTTTTTATCGTCATCAATGTGCAAATAATCAGTAACGTGTGGTGCATAACAACCGACTATCTCAGCTACTGTTCTTTGCGACATGTTCTTAATCGCTCTCAGTTGCCAAGACAACCTAACAGCGTCTCTGTAAGATTTGCATAGCGCCATTTCAGTGCTAGTCGCAAATCTTGGCTCTGGAACCAAACCCAGAGTAGGTAAACCGTATTGATTCATAGCTAAATTTAATGAAATTACTGGTTGAATTACCGGTTGAAAACCGTCTAAAAATAAATCCATAACGTAACTTTTTATGGATTCCCCAAAATGGAACTACTTACCTACACCCCCGACCGTCTCGACCAGCTTTACTACATTGCGCTTTATCAAGCGACCGATGATGACGGTGTGATTAACGATTCCCTTGCCCTGTCTCTGTTTTACGAAATGGTTAAGGGGAACGTAAAAATTACTGTGCATTAGCACGAGCTTTACGCATTTCACGTTTATGAAAAGCTACGAGTTTGCTACCATTCGCATAAGTCATATCTTTTTGTTTTCCGTGAAATGCTGTTGACAAGTTAACTTGTGAAATGCCAGTTCTTTTAGCAATTTCTGCCTGTGTAAAACCCAAGTTGTATAAGTCTTTAATGATGTTTTTCCATTCCATATTTATGTATTTCTAACAAATGATAGATATATCTATACCTATTATATAGATATCTTGATTATAAAACAATAGATATATAAATCACGATTTGGATAACAATAACTATTAACGAAAAAAGGGATTTAAATGACTGTTGGTTTTGGTAAAAGATTAAGAGAGAGTCGTATGCGCGCGGGATTGAGCCAGCGAGAAGCGGCTAGAAGAGTTGGATTAAAGCAACCCTCTTTGTCTGCGCTTGAAAGTGGCGCGCACGGTTCATCGGGCGCTACAGCTGAATTGGCGCGTCTATATAACGTTAACGCTCACTGGTTGGCTACTGGACAGGGTTTGCCTTCGCTGGACAACAACGTTAGTCCATCGACTATTGGTGAACGCAAAATACCACTTCTTAATTATGTCCAAGCAGGACAATTTACTGGTATGGGATTTGATCTAGATATCAGTAATGCTGAAATGCTACTTACTGATTTAGAGCTATCAAGTAGTGCTTTCGCTCTTGAAATTAGAGGAAGTTCAATGCTGCCTACATTTGAAGAGGGAGATAGAGTAGTTATTGATTGTGATATATCACCTAGACCAGGGGACTACGTTGTAGCAAAAAACGACAGTGAAGAAGCAACATTCAAAAAATATAGACTAATATCAACTTCGCCTGAGATTTTTGAACTAATACCACTTAATGAAGATTATCCTACTATGCGCAGTGATCAGCACCATGTTGAAATAATTGGCGTTATGGTTGAGCATAGGCGCTACCGCAAAAGAAGCTAGAGTGATGGAGCCCTTAGGCTCCTTTATTTTAATGTTGATGTAACGAAAGTTTAATTTATTAAGGAAATATGACAATGTCCAAAAGAGTAAGCAAAACTATTCACTATAGGCATGCAAAAATTACTGATAGTGAGTTAACTCTACAGCAGCTTTTAGAAAATGCGTTTACAACCAAAGATTTAAGCTTGGCTGTTAATAGACAAGAGATGCCCAATTCAGAAGAAAAAGATTATAGACTTATAAATAACAAACAAGTCTTGAATAAGATGTTTTTTGGTCAGTTTATTCATGTAAGACCAGGAGAGAGTCAACCGATAATGACCGTTGATGACTCAGCAACATCATACGCAATTGAGGCTATCTTGCCATCAAGTCTAGATAAAAAAGAAGCAGAGAGGGCAAAAAAAGAGTTTGTTAATGCTATCTTATATTTTGGCGTAATGGATAATCACGTAGTGATTGCGCCATCAACAGCGCTAACCCCTAGAGAGCTAGAGACTCATTTGTTTTGGTTAATCGGCTCAAAAGCAGAGTTATTAGAAAAAACATCAATTCTTTTGCTGCAAAACCAGCCCGCAAAATCGACCATAGAGAAACTTGAAAAATCTCCTGTAAGGAATATTGAAATAGGAGCGCCTATTGGGTCAGCTGCTCCTGCACTATTAGAAACGGATGAAAATGACAATCAATCTACAGAAACTAAAATGATTAATGTAAATACAAGAGGCGTAGCAAGAGATGTTTTAAAGCAACTTATACCTATACATATATTTAATGATCATTTTCTAAAAGATAGCCTTGACGAATCAAACTTACAGTTAAATATACGAATATCCTACTCAAGAAAAACAGACTCCAAAGGGCAAAAAGCATTGGATGGAATTGCTACTGCTTTAAGGCATATGGATGATGCTGACGTTAAGATTCATCTAAAAGGCGGAGGCACTATTCAAGGAAATGAGTTAAAATTATCAAAAGTGATTACCTATAATTTAACCAATAGCGGACTAGTTGATGAAAGTGATTTATTCACAAAAATGCGAGTTTGGCTAATAGAGCAAATCAAAGCAGAAGAGGTGGAGGTCGATTAAATTTCTATATGAAAAGTTTTAAATTAACAGCGCTATTAATATTTGCATGCTTAATACTCGGATCGATATTAAGTAAGGTGCTTCTTTACTCGTATTCTGTTGATGTCAACTTTTCATATTTTTTACTTGTTATGCTCGCACTCCCGATAACTATAACTCTGTGGGCAGTAAAGGAGCTAGGCTCTGTAAAATCAAGCTCGCAAAAGAACCTAAGAAATAGTGAATTTAGGAGACTTAAAAGCATAGTTAGAGTAAAAAGCCAACAAATAGTCTTCACAGGTTGCGCGCTGTTTTTTTTGCAGCTGATAGCAACCATTACTTATCATATGTCATCAGGTGCGTTGAAGTTACACTCCTTAAGTTTTTTAATTGGATGTGCATTAGCGTGTGTGCCATTTATTACGCACGCTTTAAGTTTATATTCTGAAGCCACTGACTTCCAAGCTGACTTAGAGCGAAAAGAGACCAACAAGACTCGAGTCAAAGAGTTTTTAAAAGACAAAGAAGCATAAACGTTTACAACCTCAAATCACAAGCCCTCCTCCGAGGGCTGCCCTCCCCCAGCCACCTTCGGGTGGTTTTTTTGTGCTTAAATCATTAAAACTATCAAAAAAACAACAAATAATCATTTCTTTTATATTCAATAATCCTTTTACTTATCAATGATATAGATAAATCTATATAGTAATATCAAAATATCTATTGACATGATTGATAGATATATCTATAATTTGGTTATCGAGTTAGGAAACACAGAAACAAGACTCATAGCTGAACTGGTCAGGATAAATCAGGAACCCCGGCGGCAGCCCACTTAGGGACAATGGGGATAAGGAAAGCAGGAAGTTAGCCATTGGGCAATGCGAGTACTTAAGCTGCTACGTGCGGACACGGTCCGGAACAGCGTAGCAAACAGCTTTAAGCGTATTGATAAGTGCGTTTAAAGGTGTTGATTGAACTTAGGTGAGAGATTGCGGCGAAGAAAAAGGCGGAGTGTTCTAGCCACCCCGCCTGATTCTAGTAGGTCACAACGAGAATCAATATCGCGATTGCGTAAACAATCTTTGCGATATCAATATTAACGTTCACCTTTACATGGGTCTTTTTCATTGCGATAAGCATCCGAAAAAAGTCCATAGCGCTACGGACGTTAATCCGTTGTGTATTTGTATAGCGCCCTCGCTGGCGCTTGCGAATAAGCTTCTAGAACACGTTCTTCGCACAAGGTTCGTCATTGCTCGTAGGCCTTGCCTATCGAGGTAACTAGCCTTGTCGGCTTCTAAGCGCTTCGGTGGTTCGCCTCACGAACGCCTAAGCAACTTAGTCACCTTTAGCGGCTTACTAGGCCGCATCCAAGGTTAGTAGCCTTGGCATAGTGATTATAGCCGAGCAATCTCTCACCTAAGTTCAATTCCAAAATGGAACACACCAACAAGCCCTACTTTCAGGGCTTTTTTAATGCCCGAAACTAGGAGAACGCATTAAAACCCGACTTTGCTTGTGCTAACGAAAAACGTTAGACGTGAGCTGATTCTTGTCTGGTAACAGAAAAAGGATAGTAAGGGATCTTTGAGAATCAGCTCACGTGTAGTGAATAAGAGAGAGGAAAGAACATGGACAAGTTAATCAGTATCCTAAATTTCGCGCCGTCATCATGCGCTGAGTGCGAACACTCAACACTAGTCCGTGACTACTACGGCACTGGTGACAGCCCTAGTTGTCACCACTGTAGAGCTGATGATTGCGAGTACCAAGAGGCTAGGCACGATCTGCTTATCAAGTACGAAACAGCGTGCGAAAAGCTGGACACATTAGAAGTGGACAGCCCCGAATTTAAAGCGCTTTGGATCGATATTAGTGATGCCGAGGCAGTGTTAGAAATGGATTTTGACTGGGTGTAGACATGAAGAAAGCTGAATTAATTTGGGAAATTATCGGGTGCGTGAGCATGGTGCTATTTCCGGTTGTCTGGTGGTTTGCTTTGGTTCTTTGGAGTTAATTATGAATAGAGCAGAGTTTTTAGCACAAAGACGTAAAGGTATCGGGGGTAGCGACATCAGCGCCCTACTCGGCTTAAACCCGTGGAAAAGTTCATTTGAGTTGTACTTAGACAAGACAGGACGCTTAGATGAAACGCTTACGCCAGAGCAAGAAGAGCGCATGAAATGGGGAACCATCTTAGAAGATGTGATCGCCAAAGATTACGCAGAGCAACAAGGCGTAAAGATTCAGCGCATCAATCAACAGATGACGCACCCTAAGCATGACTGCATTGTCGCTAACATTGACCGTGTCGTGTTGGACGATGGCACCAGAGCACGATTCAATGGAGAGCGAGTATTAGGCGCTAATAAAGTTTTAGAGGTCAAAACCGCTAACGCCTTTGCGATGAATAGCGATGACTGGGGCGATGAGGGTTCGGAGGTTGTGCCAACCAATTACTGGCTACAAGTGATGTGGTACATGGGTATCACGCAGTTACAAGTCGCTGATATCGCTGTGCTTTTCGGCGGTCAACGCCAAAAAGTATTTACAGTTGGTTTTGACAAAACTGTCTTTGATGACTTGGTGAGTCAAGCTGTTGAGTGGTGGCAAAAGCACATCGTA
>NZ_KV793597.1:0-3047 GCF_001808505.1 Oligella sp. HMSC09E12 | reverse complement strand
GCTTTGCACGTTTTGGCTAAAGGCTTGTGACACCGCACGTTGGGTATCGAGCTCTTTTTGTAAAGCCGCCGCATCAAAGCGATTTTCTAGCGCACCACTTAAAGCCTCAGCATTCTCGGTCATCGTCGCGGTCAAGACACGATCGGCCATCGCCTCGGCACTAAGCCCCGTGAGAAGAGTCTGCTTGGCAGCGTCCGTGATCAGGATGTTCTTCGTGTTAATGCCACTGTAGGTCGTACTACCTTGGCTATCACTCACCTGCCCATAGCCCACACTGCCACTGGCTTCAGTGGACGCAAGACCGCTTTTATCCGACGTGCTTTGGCGTTGGTCAAAGAGTCCGTCACCCGATCCGCTGCTATTAACGCCACCACTCACACCAAGACCTACACTGCTGCCCTTAAACTCCGCATGGTTAGTAACATCACTTGCGCTTAAGGTACCCGTGCTAAAGTGGTTATGACCTACGCACCTGCCACACTCACCTACGTATGGTAAATGTCACATTTAAATCAAAGCGCATCCTTATAAAGCTCTGCGTCTAATAAACCATCCTTTATAGCAAACTGAAGAAACTTCTTGATTGCCTCAGGGTCTCTATCGATGACATCATCAAGCAGTTGCTCCTGAATTAACGGCGCATAGAACATCCCATTGATGCTTACGCCTCCATCGTAAACCCACTCACCCTCTAGTCTTGGATCAATCACCTCAACCTCTTTTGAGTCATAAACCATAAAACTTACTTCTGTTGTTCCATATAATGCATAAAAATAGGTAAAAGCTTCCCCCTTCTTGGTACCTCCTTCTCGTACTCCCCAATAAATACCAAAAACATCTAAAATCTCAGTGCCATACTGATCTTTATATTTAATCTTCATTTATTTTCCCTTACTAATACTGTTATTGATTGAAGCCCCTGGTTGTAGCACCAAAGCTTGTGGTGACTTCACTTTTATATCATAGGCTTTATCGGTATATTTATTGTATTGGCAATGAACTTCTTAAAGCTTAAACTACTACCGTAAAAACTTTAATCTTCATCATCATCTTCTGTCTCACTCCAATAAGGAAGAGAAGCCCTTCCAAAATAAAAAGTCACTACAGTCAGAAGAAACAAAACAAAAACTCTCTTATAAAAGAAAACAAATGTCCCTGAAGCTATAGAATTAATTATGTATATCTCAATAAAAATTAATAAGAAAGTTAAAATATAACTACCGTAGGCCAATGATTCGGTTTGACGGACTTTTAGTAGCTTAGCAAGCCCTAATATTAAGAGACTATTTAATCTAACACAAACATTGCTTGTACCTGAGATTCCAATAGACCACCCCTCAGGTCTTTTTTCTCGAAACTTAATCATCATTGCTCCAAAAAAGGCTTGGCCAATTTGTTTTTGGAACAAGAGTTGCATCTTTCGAACCTAACTTATTAGAAATGGCACTACTAACTCCATCGCCTAAAAAATGATTCGTAATTTTTTCTTTAAGAGTTAAATAGTCACGACTTAATTTTTTTGCTCCGGAAGCATCTATGAGCTTTGTAGCAGTTCTGTCTATTACTATACCAATAGACAAATCATAAGCAAGATTAGATACCTTGTAATCTTCATTTAATACCACAGAGTCTCTTGCACCAGAGGAAACAGATTTTAAGGCTGCTAAGCTATAAACTTTCAGCCCAGTACCTAATGAAGGAATCATTGTTATTGCTCCTGCTCCAAACGCTGCGGAAGGTGCAACCATCCAGACAACTATCCCATCGGATACACCACTTTCATAACCAGCACCTGTCATATAATCCTTTAATGCACTTTCTATTTCCTCTAGCGTAACATCATCTTCTTTTAATTTAGCATCTACTAAGGAAACTGCTCCAGGTCCCCACTGATTAACACCAAATATACCTCGGTAATCCGACATCCAGTTATTATCCACCGCCGTCCCCGCCGACTGTGCTCCTTGCGCAATACTCGAGTCCGTGCCAGTGGTAGCACCCACACCCGCACCCACTAAACTCGTGATGCTGGAGATGGTGGCTTTTTCATCGGCGTTAAGCTCAGTGGCTGCTTTACCGTAGAGGTAGTGGGCGAGCACTGGGGCTGCAGCTTCCGCACTCATCGCAGCACCTGCGGCTGTGAGGGCATTATTACCCCCCGTGGCCGCTACCGCTGCAGCGAGTAGTCCGTGCGCGATTAGATGCTCAGTGCCGCCTTCCCTGTCGCTTGATTTAAAGTATTGCCCTATCTCTTTGGCAACGCTGGGGCTGAGAGTGGCCGTTGCAAGAGCGCCTGCTCGTTCTTTAGCTGTTTAACATCCCAAGTCATCGGATCTTGTTGGTTATTGTAGAGGTCTTTAAGGCTATCAATATTAAACAACTAACGATTAATCTGCATTTTTTTATCTCTTTTAAATATAAAAAACTCACTAATTACTAACAAGACAAAAGTATGAAAAAATACCCATAAAAACAAACCATCAAACTCTCTAATATCTTTTGGGATATCAAAAACTCTTTCAGTAAGATTTTGTATCGGCCTTACATACACTACATAAATATACATATGAAACAACAGAAGATTGCAACAAAACGCTATTACTTTATACTTCTGTAACGCCCACCTTATTATGGAAGCTAATAGCAAGGCAGGTAACAAATAAAGAAAGATCACAATAGCAACGCCGAAAACTCCTCCCAAAGTATCTAACAAAAAAAATTTTTTCCAATCGCCAGACTCATGAACCATAAAAATCGAGGCTAATAATCCGTAGATTGTACCAATCAAAAAAAGTGATGCACTTAAACATAAGAGGTATTGCCAGTAAGACCTTCTCATGGCTTGCACCCTTGCTTCTCAGAGTAGCCTAATAATTTACAACCATAACTTACCCTTGATTCGTAATCTAACAAATCGATCCCTTCTGTTTGCCATTGTTTCTCATTTAAGATGTTAGGAATAAAACCATAAATATACTCAGATGTTAAGTTTTTAGAAGCATTTCTAAAAACTTCATAATCACTTAAATACTTCTCATGAATCGGTT
>NZ_KV793596.1:0-758 GCF_001808505.1 Oligella sp. HMSC09E12 | reverse complement strand
AAGCCAGTGGCAGTATAGGCTTTGGGCAGGAGAGCGAGAGCCAAGGTAGTACGACCTACAGCGGCATTAACACGAAAAACATCCTCATTACGGACGAGGCCAAACAGACCCTTCTCACGGGGCTTAGTGCCGAGGCGATGGCGGAGCGTGTCTTGACCGCCACGACCACCGAGAATGCCGAGGCTTTAAGCGGTGCCTTAGCAAATCGCTTTGATGCGGCCGCCCTACAAAAGGAACTCGATACCCAACGTGAGGTGTCACAAGCCTTTAGTCAAAACGTGCAAAGCGCCAAGGCGGAATTAAATCAAGCGGCTGATCGCCTAAAAACCGACTATGAAGCCGGCCGTATCAGCCAAGCGGAGTATGACGCGAAACGCCAACAACTGGATAACGGGGCCTTACTGCTTAGCACGATTGCTGCTGGCTTAAGCGCACCGACCGACAGCGCGCTAGGGATGGCGACCGCCACCCTTAGCCCGAGTGTTGCTAAAGAGATAGGGCAGTACTTTAAATCAAGCGACAGGGAAGGTAGTACCGAGCATTTAATCGCGCATGGCCTACTCGCCGCAGCGGTGGCAGCGACGGGGGTAACAATGCTCTCAGTGCCGCAGGTGCAGCCGTCAGCGCGGAAGCTGCCGCGCCGATCCTAGCAGACTACCTCTACGGTAAAGAAGCCACTGATCTTAACGCCGAAGAAAAAGCCACCGGTAATCTCCCCTCAGAACCGTAGTGATTTAAGGTAGAATTTTCTATAAAGG